>CAYYOX010000205.1:0-10579 GCA_964473065.1 uncultured Planctomycetaceae bacterium
AATTACTTCCCGATTTCGGAGTTCAGTCGTTTAGCCGTCGCCGGCACGGCGATGAAACGTTTGCGTCGATTCATCTCTGGCTTGCGACCGGTGTTTTCCGTATAATTTCATGCCGTTGGGCTGAACTGCGATCCTGGTGCTTTTCATGTCAGATAACGATCCCCCCCAAGACAACTCGCAAGCGGCCGAGAAGGTCCGCTGCTTCCCGCAGACGCCGGGCGTCTACCTGATGAAGGATGCGGCCGGGCGGGTGATCTACGTGGGCAAGGCGAAGAATCTCCGCAGCCGGGCCGGGAGCTACTTCCTCAAGGCGGCGGCCGAAGACTCGCGGACCGCCGGGCTGGTTCGGGAAATTCGCGATATCGATTACCTCGATGCCGAAAGCGAAATCGACGCCCTGTTGGTGGAAGCCCGGCTGATCAAGGACATCCTGCCGAAATTCAACAAGGACCTCCGCGACGACAAGTCGTTCCCCTATCTCGAAATCTCGACCCGCGAAGAGTTCCCCCGCGTGAAGTTCACGCGGGAACCGAAGGGTAAGGCGACCAAGCTTTACGGGCCGTTTGCCAACCCGCGCGGGCTGCGCGGGGCGATTGGCGTGCTGCAGAAGATCTTCAAGTTCCGCACTTGTTCGCTGGACATCGCTGAAGACGAAGAGCGCTGGCGGTGGTTTCGGCCCTGCCTGTTGGCCTCGATTCAGCAATGCTCGGCGCCGTGCAATTTGCGAATCTCGAAAGAAGAATACCGCAAGGACATCCACCGCCTGCAACGGTTCCTCGAAGGGAAGAAGAAATCGCTACTGAAAGATCTTCACCAAGAGATGGAAGCGGCGGCCAAGGCCTTGCAATACGAAACGGCGGCCCGATTGCGCGACGAGATCCAAATGCTCGAAACACTCGACCAGCGCGGAGAACTCGATACGCACGTCCAACCCGAGGTCTTTCCGATCGATCCGAAAAAAGGGCTCGCCGGGTTGCAAAAGGTGCTGCATCTACCCAATCAGCCGCGAACCATCGAGGGCATCGACATCGCGCACACGGCCGGCGCCGAGACGGTGGCTTCCGTGGTGCAGTTCATCGACGGGCTGCCGTTCAAGCCAGCCTATCGACGGCTGCGGATCCGCTCGGTCCAGCGCATCGACGACGTGGCCTGCATTCGCGAGGCGGTCGCGCGACGATTCCGGAATCGGCAAGAAGAAAACGAGCCCTTTCCCGACATCCTCTTGATCGACGGAGGCAAGGGGCAACTGAACGGCGCCCTGTCGGCCTTCACCGCATTGGGTATCGACCCGCCGACGGTCATCTCCTTGGCGAAACGCGAAGAGCTCGTCTTCACCACCACGATGGACAAACCGTTGCGCTTAAGCCGTCGTTCCTACGCATTACGTCTGTTGCAATACGTCCGCGACGAGGCCCACCGTTTCGCCCAACACTACCACCACATCCTGCGCCGCCGCTCAACGCTCGGGGAATGAGCCAGTAAGCAGTAAACAGTAGGCAGTAAACAGTAAGCAGTAGGCAGTAAGCAGCGAACGTTTCTTTGCGTCTTCGCGCCTTTGCGTGAGACCTTTTCGCTGTCTACTGATTACTGTCTACTGATTCGCGTGGGTCTTCGTCCCTCGACCCACCCTACAAACTCCAACACACAAAGGACAATCATGATGCGAAACAGAACCAGATTATGTGCGACGATGAAAGTGTCGGCCGGCTTGTTGGCCTTGGTCATCGGCAATCCGGCGATCGGGCAAGAGAATCCCTCGGTGATCGAGCATATCGACATCGTCCACATGACGCATACCGATATTGGCTTCACCGATCATCCGTTGGTCTGTCGGCGGCAGCAGATGCGGTATTTGGATATCGCCATCGATGTCGTGTTGGCCACCTCCGATCAGCCGGCCGAAGGGCAGTTCTATTGGACGGCTGAAACGACGCTGGCCGTGGATGACTGGTGGAAGGCGGCCGATCCTAAGCGGCGTGAAGACTTTTTGAAGGCCGTCGGCACTGGCCGGCTCGAGGTGGGGGCCATGGCGATGAACCAGACGTCCGCCATGAATCGCAACGAATGGCACACGATGCTCAACTGGCTGCCGGAAGATCTTTGGCAGAAAGTGAATCCGCAGGTGGCGATCCAAAACGACGTCAACGGGTTTCCCCGGGCAGGCGCCATGAGGTTGCTCGACCGGGGCATCGAGTACCTGTTCATGGGCATCAACGCCCACACCGGCGGCCCGCCCGTGCGGCGGCCTTCGGCCTTCTGGTGGAAAATGCCCGACGGCCGGCGAATGTTCGTCTGGCTGGGCGACCATTACGCCCAAGGGTTTTACTACTTTCATCCGAACACGTGGCGGCGCGGGCCGGTTCCCGAGTCGACCGATACTCGCTACCGCTCGGCACGGACAGGAGACTTCTTCCTGGCGGACGAGGCGTCGGTTCGGGCGGCTCACAGCCACTTGTTGGGCCGTCTGCGGACCTTGGAGGCCGAAGGGTACAACTATCCGTCGTTGGTGGTCTCGGTGACCAACGAATGGCGAATAGACAACGACCCGCCCTTCCCGGCACTGGCCGACTTCGTGGCCGCATGGAAACGCTTGGGCTTGAAACCGACCATCCAACTCACGTCGACGGCCGACGCACTCGGGCGGGTGAAACGGCAAGTCGGCGACCGGATTCCCGAGTACGCGGGCGAGTGGACCGACTGGTGGGCCAACGGGACGGCCTCCGGACCGCGCGAAGTGGCCGCCAGCCGCAAGGCCAAACGCCTGATCACCGCGGCCCTTTCGCCCGTTTGGGGACGGCCCGATAAGCGCACCTTGGCAGCGGCCGACGAGATCTATCGCGACCTATGCCTGTTCGACGAGCACACCTGGGGATCGAGCGAAAGCGTGGGCCAACCCCATACGCTGGAGACTTGGGCCCAATACAACGAGAAGTCGCGGGCCGCCTATCGACCGATGGCCCTGGCGAAGATGATTCTGGCCCAACGGGCCCGATCGGTCGTGTATCCGCGTGAGGAAGGCCTCTATGTGGCCAATACGACCGGGCTGCCGCAGAGCGGTTGGATCACCATGCCAACCTCGGCCTTGCGGGGCGATTTTCATTCATTGCAGGACCCGAAAAGCGGCGCCAAGAGTCCGCTGTTGTTCGAGCCGGGCTATGCCTCGTTCGGTCGTCCCGGCGGTCCCGAACATTTTACGGCCGAGAGCGCGTCGGAAACGTTTGCCGACAACATGCCCAATCAGGTCGCCAGATTCTGGATCGAGGACTTAAAGGGGCACACGATTCGACGCCTCGATTTGCGAGAAGAGAAGATTGAGCCGCCGAAACCCGGCGATGGCCCGGCCGTCGAGGTCGACTCGCAGCACTGGCCCACTTCGGCCCGCTGGCCGGGCATGGAGCCCTCGCTGTTTCAGTCGGGCACGGGCGACGTGATTTCGGTCGGCTTTCGCGGGTTCGCCGGACGCTGGATCTATTCGGACGTCTTCGGCATTGCAGACCGCCAGCAACGCGACCAGCGGCGTAGCGAGTTGCTCGACGAAACGATCGCCACGGCCAAGGCGCCGGCCGACGTGAAGCGGAACTCGCATACGACGGTCTACACCCAGCAGCTTTCGCATCCTCGGCTGACCTGGGCCGTGCGGAAGCTGGAGCTTTGGCATCGCGAGCCGCGCGCCCGACTGACGGTGCGATTGCGGCGCAGCGAATCGGAGCTGCCGGAAATTCTCTTCGTGGCGTGCGACCTGCCTTGCCAGGGAACTTTGCCCGAGTCGAGCGTGGGCGGGATGCCGTTTGTGCCGTACGAGGACCAGTTGCCCGGCGTGTGCCGCGACTACTTCACGATCGACGACTGGGTCCAATACAACACGCCGCAAGGCCGTTGGCTTTGGGCCACCCGCGACGCGCCGCTGATCACGTTCGGCGAGCACAATGTGGCGGCCCGACGCGACGATCCGCCGGAGAACACCAACCGCATCCTGGCGATGGTCTTCAACAACGTCTGGGTCACCAACTTCGTGGCCGACAGCCACGGCAGCTTGGAGTTCCAATTCGACATGGCCCTGCAACCGCCCGGCGCCAAGGCCGTCGACCCGGCCCGATTGACCGAAACGCTTCAGTCGGAACCCCAAGTGATCATCAACCCGGGCCTGAAGGAACATCCGATCTTCCTGGAGCGGCTGCACCGCCCGTAAAAAGCCATGTTTCGCCGGAAAAACGGGGCTTTTACTTGCCGAGCCGTTTCGGGTAAACTGGAGGGAGTGCGGCTCGGGGGAGATTCGTGTGCCACTGCTTCGCAGAAGCAGTGTTTTCCCGAGAAGCACAAACGGCACTGCTTCTACGAAGCAGTGGCACACCCGTTTCGGAGGAAGGTCCTGGCTTTCAGACGATTATCAATAACCGCCTCGGGAGGTTCGCACGATGCAACGACGGGAATTCGTTTGGCTTAGTATTGCATGGGTCGGACTGTGGATTCTGCCGGCCGCGTTTGCGGCCGAGACGGCCATTACGCCTGCGCAGATCGAGGCCGATTGGCTGTTGCAGGATTCGCTGCGTAATGATCCGGCGGCCCAACAACTCGTCGGCAAGACGGTTCTGCCGGAAGAAGATGCCGTCGGCGCACTGGACGGCGTGAAGGACGGTGCTTGGGGATTCCATACCGAACACGAGCCGGATCCCTGGTGGCAAGTCGACTTGGGCGAGCCGGTGGCACTCGATCAAATGCTGCTGTTCAACCGGTGTCATCCGGGGATGTCCATCCGGGCCGCCGAGGTCAAGGTGCTGCTGTCCGACGACGGCAAGACGTTTACTCAGGCATATCAGCATGACGGTACCGATTTCCTTGGCCAACCGGACGACGAGCCGTTGGCGATCAAGCTGGCCGGGGCCAAGGCACGTTACCTCCGTCTCCAATTGCCCGGCACCGAGTACTTCCATCTCGACGAGGTGGAGATCTACCCTGTCGGCAGCCAGCAGAACATCGGCCTGGGCAAGTCGGCCACACAAAGCAGCACCAGCACTTGGTCGGTCAAGCACAGTAAGATCGAGGCGGTTAGGCAGTTTGCCATGGATCTTGTCCTCGAGCGCGGGGAGAAACTGGCCGAGAACCTGCAGCAGATGGGCACGGATGTCCGGGCGGAAGTCGACGTGCTTGAGAGGGTCAGTCAACAATGGCACGAATTGTCGCCCGATATGCCGGAAGACGTGCAGAAGAAGCTTTACCTGCAAGCCCGTTGGGCCGTGCGGAAGATGACGCGGAAGAATCCGCTCTACGACTTCGACCAGATCCTGTTCGCCAAGCGCATTCCGCCGGCCTTTCCCCACATGTCGGATCAGTACTACGGCTGGTGGTCGCGCGGCGGAGGCGGGATCTATGTGCTCGACGGTTTCAAGAGCGACAGCCCGACCGTGCGATGCCTGACCGACGACATGCCGAAAGGCAGCTTCGTGCGGCCCGACATCTCCTACGACGGCAAGAAAGTGATCTTCGCCTATTGCCGCTTCTATCCCCACGTGCACGGCGTTGTGGACAAGGTCAAACGGGAAGAACTGCCCGAGGACGTTTTTTATCAGCTTTACGAGATGAACGTCGACGGCACGGGCCGCCGGCAGTTGACCCGCGGCCGCTACGACGATTTCGACGCCCGTTATCTACCCAACGGCCAGATCGTCTTCCTTTCGACCCGTAAGTGCCAGGCGTTGCAGTGCAACTTGCAGAGCGGCATGGCCACGATGGACGCGGAATTGCCGTTTAGTTACGTGCGTTGCGGGGGCGGCAATTCGCGGCCGGTGCCCGTGTTCACGTTGCACACCATGAATGCCGACGGGGAAGAGATCCGCCCGATCTCGGCCTTCGAAACGTTCGAGTGGACGCCGGCCGTGGCCTCCGACGGGCGAATCATCTACGCCCGCTGGGATTATATCGACCGCTTCAACGGGCCGTTCATGAGTCTCTGGTCGACCAACGCCGACGGGACCAACCCGCAGTTGGTCTACGGCAACTTCACGAAGATCCCGCAATGCGTGTTCGAGGCCCGACCGATCCCCGGCTCGACGAAGCTGGTCTTCACCGCGGCGGCCCATCACTCGAACATGGGCGGATCGCTGGCCCTGTTGGACCGCACGCAGGGTACCGAGTTCCTCAAACCGATCACGCGGCTGACGCCCGAGGTCTGTTTCCCCGAGACGGACGGTTGGCCGGCCCATTACTACGCCAATCCCTATCCGCTCTCCGAGGAGCATTTTCTCACGACCTGGAGCGACAAGGGGCTGCCCGGGCACACCTATATCAACAATGCCGAGCAGAACCCGACCAACTCGATGGGCATCTACACCTACGACGCCTTCGGCAACCAGGAGTTGATCTACCGCGACCCGACCATCTCGAGCATGTACCCGCTGCCGATCCGCTCGCGGCCGAGGGAGCCGAGCCATCCCGATACGGTCACCTTCAGCAGCCTGCAAACCGGCCGCTTCTTGGTCCAGGATGTCTATCAGGGGCTCAAAGGCATCCAGCGCGGGACGGTCAAGCGGTTGCGGGTCATCGGTGCGACGCCCAAGGTGCAACCGCACATGAACAACCCCGTGCTGGGCGTGTCGGCCGAAGACCTGGGCAAGTTCGTCTTGGGGACCGTGCCGGTCGACGAGGACGGTTCGGCCCATTTCCACGTCCCTTCGGGCATGTCGGTCTTCTTCCAGGCGTTGGACGAGCAAGGATTCTCGTTGCAAACCATGCGAAGCCTGACCTACGTGCAGCCAGGTCAGACGCTTACCTGCATCGGTTGCCACGAGCATCGCGACACGGCCCCGATGGGCGCCCAATTCCCCTTGGCGGCCGCCCGAGAACCGTCGAAGCTGAAGCTGGATCCCCCGGGCAGTTGGCCGTTGCGATTCGTCGAGTTGGTTCAGCCCGTGTTGGATACGCATTGCGTAGAGTGTCACCGTCCGGGCAGCGACGACGCCAAGGCGGCCGCGTTTGACCTAACAGCGCCCGTCGCCTACCAAAACCTGCTGGCCTACAGCGGCAACGACTTGAAGAATCTGGCTTTCGAGCGCGACCGATCACTCGTCGGCGACATGCCGGCGAGACACAGCAAGCTGTTGGCCCTGATCAACTCGGGCGAGGGCCACGAAGGCGTGCAACTCGACGAAGAGAGCTTGAAACGTCTGATCGTCTGGATGGACACCTACGCCAACATCCAGGGCTCCTTCAGCGAAAAACAAGATGACGAACTAAGAGAACTCCGCCAACACCTGGCCCCCATCCTAACCGAATAGCCGCTTGCGGCAAGTGAATCCCCCCTCTCCCTTTTGGGAGAGGGGCCGGGGGTGAGGGCGTAGAAGAAACACACAAGCCCTCACCCTAGCCCTCTCCCAGAGGGAGAGGGGACCAAAATGATCGTTACGACGAAAGGATTGCGGCGCCCTCGCTCTGAGCTTAGAATGTCGGTATCTCTTCCGGCGATGTCGTGGGAAGAGCCTCCGCCGCGGACGATCCTTTTTTCAGAGGGAGAACCACCAATGAAACGATTGCCATGGTTTGTCGCAGTGATTCTAGGCTGCGTTTTGACAACAAGCGCTTGGGGGGCCGACTGGCCACAGTATCGACACGATGCCGGCCGCAGTGCGGCTTCGCAGGAGTCGCTGGCGGCGAGCCTGCATCTGGCTTGGGTGCGAGAATTGCCGGCGCCCCGGCCCGTGTTTCCCGGGGAGATCCGGCTTCGCTATGATGCCACCTACGAACCGGTCGTGCTGGGCAAAACGATGTTCGTCCCTTCGATGGTCACCGACAGCGTGACCGCGCTGGATACCGAGACGGGCGCGGAGCGTTGGCGGTTCTTCGCCGAGGGACCGGTCCGTTTCGCGCCGGTGGCGTGGCAGGACAAGATCTACTTCGTTTCTGACGACGGGCATCTCTATTGCGTCGGTGCGGCCGATGGAAAACTGCTCTGGAAAGTCCGGGGACTACCCAGCGACCGCGAGGACCGGAAGTTGCTGGGCAACGGACGCCTGATTTCGCTGTTTCCGGCGCGAGGCGGTCCGGTCCTGGCCGAGGGCGTCGTCTATTTCGCCGCCGGAATCTGGGCCGGTGAAGGTGTTTTTGTGTATGCCCTGGATGCGACGTCCGGACAAGTGCTCTGGTCGAATACCGACAGCCATCGAATCGAAAAGGCCAATATGGACCACGGCGTGGGATACTTCGCCGGTCTGTCGCCCCAGGGTCACCTGGCCATCGTGGATGGTAGGCTGGTCGTTCCTTGCGGCGCTCAACTTCCCGCCTTGCTGGATCTGAAGACCGGCACAACGGCGGCTTATACCATGGGATGGGGCGGGCGAATTGCGCTGCCCAAGGGTTGCGCGTTCGTAGCGGGCATCGGCAAATACCTGTTCCATGCCGGCGATCTGTACGACATCCAACAGCCCAACCAGGAACGCTTCCGCGATGCTCACGGTCGCCCGGATTTCAAGCGGATGTTGTATCTCGGCGGCCTGACGCGTCTGCAGATCGATCGGACCAATCAAAAAGGCCTCGGCCACTTCCGAGAGCCCGTGCTGACCCAAGAGGCGATGTACTATCACGACAATGGCATCGTGGCCTCGGATCTCACGAAAGCCCAACTCGCGGAAAGGGCCAGCCTGGAGATCCCCAGCCACCGCAAGGACGATCAGTATCCCGACAAGATGAAGGCGACCTTCCCTGAACTCTGGAAGCTGCCCTGCGACTCGATAGTCCACATCAAGGCCGCCACACGCCTTTACTGCGGCGCCGCGGGCGTGGTCGAAGCGGTGCAGATTCCCCAGCCGGGCGAACCGCCGCAGATCACCTGGCGAGCTGAGATTGAAGGCACGCCGCATCGCATGTTGGCCGCCGATGGAAAACTGTTCGTCGTAACGCTCGAAGGACGCATCTACGCATTCGGCGAACAACAGCCAACGGAACCCGTCGTGCATGCGAAACCCGGCGCCGCTTCGTCGCTACCCGAGGTGGTCGACGAGTGGACCGCAAAGGCGGCCCAAGTTCTGGAGGCGACCGAAACCGCCGATGGTTACGTGCTGGCGCTGGGCGTGGGGACGGGCCGCTTAGTGGAGCAGATCGTTCGGCAATCGCGATGCAACGTCATTGCGGTCGATCCGGACGCCGAGAAAGTCGCAAAACTCCGCACCCAATTTCAACAAGCCGGGCTGTATGGAACCCGCATTAGCATCCATGTCGGCGATCCGATGTCCTATCCTTTGCCTCCGTACCTGGCCAGCCTGATCGTTTCCGAGGATCCGGGCGTCTTGCAGCGCGCGTCGGGCCCGGCGTTCGTCAACCGGCTGTTTCGCTGCTTGCGCCCCTACGGCGGCACCGCGTGCCTGACGATCCCGGCGGCCCAGCGCAACGTTTTCAGCGAGGAAGTCGCCGCCTGTAACTTAGCAGGGGCTACCGTGCGGCCGATCGGCGATCTGGTGCTCTTGACCCGGTGCGGGGCCTTGCCCGAGATGGCCGATTGGTCGCATCGCGGCGCCAACGCGGCCAACACCGGCGCCTCGCAAGACCGGTTTCTCAAGCCGCCCTTGGGTCGACTCTGGTTCGACGGCTCGTTGCGGTGGTTCAGAACGCCCGGCTCGACGACCGTGCGAGTGGCCGGCGGACGCGTACTGGTCAAATCCGGCAAGTTACACGCCATCGACGTCTATACTGGCCGCCATCTCTGGGAAACGGCCTTGCCGGCAGCACACAACTCGGGCGAGATGGTTGCCACCGAAGACGCCGTTTATCTTACCGCCGGCAAGTCCTGCGTCGTGCTGGACCCGGCCACAGGCCAAGCGTCCGGCGAGATCAGCTTTCCCGCCGACATCGATGGGCAATGGACAAACGTCCGAGTCGCGGGAGACTACCTCGTGGCCGGAAACGGAAAAACCCTGGTCTGCATGAACCGCCGCAACGGCGAGATGCTCTGGAAACTTGAGCGCAAACGCAACATCGCAAGCATCGCCCTGGGCGGCGGCAAAGTGTTCTGCGCCGATCTCATCAACAAGCAGCAGGCCGAAGCCGCCAAGCGGCGAGGCGAAGGCGAAGGTGCTCCCCTGGATGTCGTCACCGAGGCGTTCGACCTAAGCACCGGCGAGACCCTGTGGCAGATCCCCGGCGCTTCCCGAGTGCGATACAGCGAACCGCTCGACCTGCTGGTTGCCTCCAGCGGCGTCTACCGGGCCAAAGACGGGACTCGTATTTGGAACGCGGGCGGGGCATGGCCCATTACCGACGACACGTTGCTCAGCGGCAACAGCGAGTTGTTCGCAACGCACGACCTGCTGACCGGCGCGAAGTCCGATAAACAGTGGACATGGAATCGACGCGGTTGCACCTCGCTTCGAGCCAGCTCGATTATGCTAACCACCCGATTCCAAGGCAACGCGGCCTACGTCGATCTGGCTACCGGGCAGATCACGTCGATATGGAACGTGCGGGCCGCCTGTAGCAACAACCTCTTTCCGGCCAACGGAGTTCTCAATATACCCAACCTCAGCGGCGGATGTACGTGCAATTACATGCCCGTCTCACAGGCATTTGTGCCCATGTCGGTCATTGAGTGACTCAC
>CAYYOX010000206.1:0-10574 GCA_964473065.1 uncultured Planctomycetaceae bacterium
CTTCAGGGGTACATCCGCGAGGGCATGGTCACCGTCAACACACGCACCGTCAAGCCCAGCTACGTCATTCGCTCGAACGACGTGATCGACATGCTCCTGCCGGAGATTAAGCCAAAGGAGATCCCGCCCGAGCCGATCCCGCTCGATATCGTCTACGAAGACGACGATATGCTGGCGATCAACAAGCAGGCGGGCATTATCGTGCACCCGGCCCGCGGCAACTGGACCGGCACGCTGGTCAATGCCCTGGCGTACTACTTCCAGAAGAATTGGCGAGGTATTAGCGAACTGCCGATTTCAGGTGAGATCTTCCGACCGGGGATCGTTCATCGCCTCGACCGTGACACGACCGGGATCCTGCTGGTGGCCAAAACCGAGCTGGCGCTGTGGCGGCTCGGCAGGCAGTTCGAACTGCGAAAGGTCCATAAGACTTACGCCGCTATCGTGCATGGCCATCTCGACCGCGACGAGGATATTATCGACGCACCGATCGGCAAACACGCCAAGATCCGCGAGAGATATGCCGTCCACCGCCGAACGGGCAAGCCTTACGCGGCGACAACCAAGCAGGCTATAACGAAATACAAGGCTCTCCAGCGGATCGGACCCGTGGGAAAAACGCAGGCCAAGTTCACGCTGGTCCAGCTGCATCCGCAAACCGGCCGAACGCATCAGCTCCGTGTGCACATGAGCTTCATCGGCCATCCGATAGTGGGCGATACGATCTACGGCGGAGGCGCGATCTACAGAAGCCAATTGGAAGGGCGCGCCGATGAGGCCGTTGACCCGCTAATCACTCGTCAAGCCCTTCATGCCCAGAGCATCGAGTTCCGACATCCGCGGACCAATCGGGACATGAAGCTCGAAGCGTCCTGGCCGAAGGACCTCACCCACACGCTTGAAGTATTGCAAAGATTGTCACGCCAAGTATAATGCGTTTCGTTGTCGGCGGGAGAGGATTCGGGCCGTTAGCTCAGTTGGCTAGAGCGTGCGGATCACACCCGCAAGGTCACTGGTTCGAGCCCAGTACGGCCCATTGGATCTTGCAGCGAGCCTCGTGTGCCTCGGCCGGGAGCATTCAGAAAAACTGTCCCAAAAACTGTCCCAAAACGGGCGGTGATGTGGTAAAAAGCCAATGTTTGCGGGCGTAATTCAGTGGTAGAATGCCAGCTTCCCAAGCTGGACGTCGAGGGTTCGAATCCCTTCGCCCGCTTCTTGAAAGCCCTTGTCAGTCGATGACAGGGGTTGCTTCTCTTCTCTGTTTGCGGGGCTTTTCGAGGTGTCGGCCTTGATCGGCCGGTGAGGGCGGCTTATCACCGCTTGACGAGGATTCCCTCTGTTTTCCTGCTGTTCGGCAACTGCTCTGCCCTCAAAGCTTGCTGTTGACCATTCGTCGCCGAGGCCGTAATACATCATCATGCATATTCGGCTCGTCTTGTTCCTGGTCGGCGTGTTGGCGGTGCTGTTCGGCGTGAACATGCTGCCGGCGGTGGCGTGGGGGCTCTATTTCGGCGAATATGAGGCCGTCGCGTCGCTGCTGTGGTCGATGGGCATCAGCATCGGCGTGGGTCTGGCCGTGGCGGTAAGTTTTCGGGGGCACCGCATCAATGCCGGGCCGCGCGAGGGCTTTGCCGTGGCCACCCTGGGTTGGGTCGCTCTGGCGGCTCTGGGGGCGCTGCCGTTCTTCATCGGGGGCTATATCCCCAACTACCTCGACTGCTATTTCGAGACGATGAGCGGCCTGACCACCACGGGCGCGAGCATCCTCACGAGCAACGGCGGCGAGTTGGTCACCGATATCGAAGCCCTGCCGAAGTGCATCCTTTTCTGGCGGAGCTACACGCACTGGGTCGGCGGCATGGGCATCATCGTGCTCAGCCTGGCCCTGCTGCCTCTGCTGGGCGTGGGCGGGATGCAGATCTACCGCGCGGAGGTGCCCGGCCCAGCGGCCGACAAACTCGTCCCGCGCGTCCGACAGACCACGAAGCTTCTGTGGAGCATCTACGTGCTTCTCAGCGCGGCCGAGTGCCTGCTGCTGTGGGCCCATCCGGCGATGACGCTCTTCGACGCCATGTGTCACACCTTCGGCACGATGGCCACGGGCGGCTTCTCAACGCACTCGGCAAGCGTCGGCTACTTCCGCAGCGCCTATGTGGAGGTGGTGATCATCGTGTTCATGCTGCTGGCGGGAGCCAACTTCGCCTTGCACTACGCCGGTCTCCGCGGCCGCCTGAAGACCTACATTAGAGACCGCGAGTTCCTCTTCTATGTCGGCGTCATCGCGACGGCAATTGTCATCGTCACCGCGCTGCTGGCGGTGCAATACGATCTGCTCAGCGCCCTTCGTAAGGCGGCCTTTCAGGTCACCTCGATCACGACCACCACGGGCTACACCACCGGCGATTTCAACCTCTGGCCGATCGTGGTCCGCCTGGGGCTGGTCGTGCTGATGTTCTTCGGCGGCTGCGCGGGCAGCACCGGCGGCGGAATGAAGAGCATCCGCGTATTCCTGATGATCAAACACGCCGGCGTGGAGATGCGCCGCCTGCTGCACCCCCAGGCCGTCATTCCCGTGCGCCTGGGCAACCAACCCGTCAACGATCGAATCATCCAGTCCGTGCAGGCCTTCATATTCCTGTATATCGGGATCTTCGTTGTAGCTTCACTGATGATGACCGGCGTGCTGCTTGCATCTCCGGCTGCCATTGAGCCGGGAGATCAACCCTCGGCCGTTTCGTCCGATACGGTGGTGGTCACGGCGGTCAGTTCCGTCGCCGCCACGCTCAACAACATCGGCCCGGGGCTCGGCCACGTCGGACCGGGCGATGCCCGCGCGTACTCCTGGGTGCCTCCGCTCGGCAAAGTCCTCCTCGTGCTTTGCATGTTGATTGGCCGCCTGGAAGTCTTTACTGTGGTGCTTCTGTTCACCCCTTGGTTCTATCGGCAGTAAGCTTATGAAGATCGTCATCAATGGCGGAGGCGGCGTGGGCCAGGCCTTGGCCAGCGTCCTCAGCGAAGAGCAGCACGACGTGACCGTGCTGGAACCCAACACCAGACGGGCCGAAGCCCTGGAGAGCGCCGTCGATTGCCACGTTGTTGTGGGCCCCGGTAGCACGCCGTCCGACCTGCGATTCGCCGCGGCCGGCCAGTGCGACATCTTTCTAGCCGTGACGAATCGCGATGAGGTGAACCTGCTTTCTTGTCTCATCGCCCGCAAACTCGGATGTCCAAAGACCATCGCCCGTGTGCGTCACCCATCCTTCAAGGCCGATGACCCGGCCGTCCCAGTCAGCGAACTCGGCGTTGACCAGATCATCAACCCGGATCAGGAAGCCGCCCAAGAGATCGTTTATCTGTTGCGCAACCCCGGGGTCACCCAGATTGTCAAACTCGCCAACGGCGCGGTAGCCGTAGCCGGCATCATCATCGCCGAGGGCAGTCCATTCGACGGACGAAGCCTAGCCGAGCTGCCGGACGTCCTCGGCCGGATGGTCTATCGCGTAGCCGTGATTCGGCGCCATGACGAGGTCATCGTTCCCACCGGCAAGGATTTTCTCCAGGCCGGCGATGAATTTTTCGTGATTGCCGAGCCCGAGACCGTCGAGCAGATCGGCCGCATCGCCTACCCCACGGCCGACCGAGGCCAGAAGCCCCCAGTCATGGTCTGTGGCGCCAGCGACCTCGGCAGAGGCCTCGCCGGCATGCTCCAGAAGGACTGGCGCGTGAAGCTCATCGAGACCAGCAAACAGGCAGCTCGATCGGCCTCCGAAGAGTTCAGCCGAACCTTGGTCATCGAAGGCGACGGCCATGACCTGGTCATGCTGGAGCGCGAGGGCCTCGCCGGGACCACCGCTTTCGTGGCCGTTTCCGACGATGACGAGATAAATCTCATCGGCTGCTTGTATGCTAAGCGAATCGGTGTGCCGCAGACCATTGCCCGGGTAGAACGGCAGATCTATTGGCCGCTGACGATGGCGCTCGGCGTCGACGCGGCCGTCAGCGCTCGCCAGGTGACCGTCAACGCGATTCTCAAGTACGTTCGCGCTGGCGACATCCGGGCCGTGGTGCGCATGCGGGGCGTGTCGGCCGAGGCGATCGAACTCGTCCCGGGCGAGGGCGCCAACGTCCTCGACCGCCCGTTGCGGACGGTCCGCTTTCCGCGGGGCGCGTTGGTCGGGATGATCGTTCGGCCTGGGGAAGTCGTCCTCGCCGACGGCGATACCCGGATCCAGGAAGGCGATCATGTCGTGGTCTTGGCCCTGCGGGAAGCAGTTAAGAAGGTGCAGACGCTCTTCGCCTAACCTGTCCCTCCCGAAAACTCCATCCGGGGCGATAATGGAAGGAATCAGGGCATCCGAATGGACAGGCTCTTGTCTTGGCCAGCCAGACTGCCGGGCCTTCAGGAGTCCGTGAACCGTTCGGAATTGTCTGATTCTTGCGATCAAACGGTAGAAGCACTGAGATAGATTCATTTCAGCCTGTTCCTGCTGAAAGCCCGCCTGCACCACATCCTGAGGGGTACGTCTCTTGCTGACAAGCCAAACTCCTTCGTGTCCTATATCAACCTGTTCGGGAGGAATGTCGGTCTTTCTCTGGGCGTCAGACGGATAGGCTGTGATCGAGTGGGTCACTGAGTGGGTCAGTCGCCACATGGTGGTGACTTGTAGCGGAGTTGTCAGTGACTTGCTAACCACTTATAAGTCTCGTTTTGGCCGAAAAACACGCTTGTAAGCGACTGCCGGCTTGCGGGTTATGCCGCGACTGTCGAATTCCCAAGCTGGACGTCGAGGGTTCGAATCCCTTCGCCCGCTTAGACTTACGATTCGCCTATCCCGTTTTGGGACACTTTTTGGGACCATTTGCTCGCTGTTTACCTCTGTGATCTTCTCAAAGTCCCTTTGATCCGTCTGAGTACATTGATTGTGTGTATGAAGGATCAATGTACCTTACGGGAAGGAGCCCTCTATGAGCACGGAGTATATTGGAGTTGACGTTGAACAGAGCCAAGTTGGCTTGTCGGCAAGAGACGTAAGTCCTTACAATGCAAAGAGGCCGACATTTGCCGCCGAAGCAGGCTTGTAAGTGGCTCGAAACGAAACAGAATCATGGACAAACGGCTCGCGAAGGTTGTGGACTGAAGTTAATATGGTGAATCCCGGAGGGCATTATTGCTCGACAGGCATATGTGAAATGAGGAGAACTTCATGGCCAGGGTCATAGGCGTAGGTTGTGTCAGCGATAACGCTTCGGCAAAGATCGTCGATGCAATAACCCACGTTGAGTACCGAGGCACATCTAAGTTGCAGAGCAGGGTCGATCGCGTCCGAGCGAAAAAGGCGCCCATGCAGTTCGATCCGTGGGAGATTATCCGCTGCGAAGGCAACATGTTGAATCCAGACCTGCCTTCCCAATTTGAGGATATCGTGGTCAAACAGCATAGTGCCCTGCCAGATGTCGGCCACTACGACTATGCAACGAACGAATTCGGCCCGGCGGCAAACTTCACGGTTAAGTTCATTGTCTTTCCCATAATAGTGAATAACGGCACGGCAAAGCTCACCGAATCGGAGATTGACGACGTTATCGACAAGAACGTTGGTTTCCTGAAATCGCGTACCGACGCGAGGCGCGTTCTAATCGCTTTGCCATCGATCGAGGTAAGCGCAGCGCAGAGCGATACAGCCAGCGTCCTGACATCAGACAATTTTCTTGAGATGTTGCTTGAGAAACACCGGCTTGGGCTTGCTCTGGATATGGTGTCCGCAGAATCATTTGCTCAGGCGACGGGAAAAAATTTCGTGGAAGTACTCGGCCGCCTGCCTCTCGAACGTGTTAGCCTGCTCAGTTTGGAGGCTAAGCACATCCCGTTTCTAGAGGAGAACTTCGCCAATGACCGACTTTGCGAACTCGAAGCAGTCACGTACACCGGTTCAGATGCAAGCGTTGTCGAGCGAATAAAGGATGCCCTACGGGCCAAGGGAGCTACACTTATCGATGACGCGCTGTCTGTAGCGTATTACTTTCCTGAGTTCTCTAAGTTCAGACATGCAGCCATCTTCGACGGCGTACGGTATTGCTATCAGGCGCTGAACAACATATCGGACTACGCCGCAACCTTCGTCCGTAACAAGATGCTGAGTCTAAAGCCGCTGCTCCAGAACAGTCGCAAGCTAAACCGAACCAAGGTAGTGGGCGGTACAAGTGTAGTTGAGGCGGGAGCGTCCGTGGCGGACGGTGCAACTATTGGCCACGGGGTTGTTATCAAATCTGGTGCGGTAGTGGCAGACGGTGCCACCATTGAGGATGGCGCCGTTATCGGCAGGAATGTTTACATCGCATCTGGTGCACGTATCTCTGGCGGACGAGTGGAAGACAACGTCTATATTGGCCAGGGTGTCATGGTCGTAGGACCTTGTGTCATACGAAACGACGTATGGATCGACGATGGGGCCAAACTTATAAGAAACTCCGTTATCGAAAACTTGTGCTACGTTGCAGAAGGCGCACTGGTTGACGGAGCAACAGCAGGTAATCGCGTAATCCTTGAGAAGAACTGTCAAATACTTCCAGGTGCCTACATCAGAAAGGATACGGTCTTTGGAACTCACGTTGTCTTCCGTAGCGAAGCGAAGAACACGATGATCATGGATGGTGAATCTGTTCACGACCCAGATTCGGGCAAGGACGTCGTAGCAGGATCTGAGGTCGGGCACTACGGATACTGTGGCGATTCCATTCTGGGGCGGTTGGTAAACGAAGGCGCTGGAGACAAGAACTCAAATGTAAAGAACGACTGGGGCGAAGTGTTTGTAAGTATTGACGGCTGGAAGTTTGCCAGCGGGTTGGTCAAGTTCGGGGCAATAATCGGTGATTATACGACGATTGGGTGTCTGACAGTGCTTGAACCCGGTACACTGATCGGCCGGGCCTGCAACATCTACGGGGCGAAAGTGCGATTCTGGCTCCAGATGGCGACGGTATTTCCGGAGGATCAGACGCCTCGACAGAGATGGGCCGATTCAATTCCCCGCAAAGAGTACTCGCTTGAGGGGCGATCGGCGCCTTCTATAAAGGTCACACGTGAATTTGAAGCCTCCGGCGTGAAGCGTGTAACGTTGCGCCTCCATGGGGATGCGTAACATGCCTGACGTGCAGTCTCGCATCGAAGAACTTGCAATACGCAAGATCTTCTTGATCTCCGACATTACCGGCGGGCAGATTCCTGCGGATCCCGTTGCCGAGGAACTGATATTCTCCAGGTTTCTTGATGAGTACGATCGTGAGGTCCTCATCAGCCTCAAAGAGGCACTTAGAGTGTTTCAGTTTTCGAAAAATGCCAACGACGCCTTGATACACGCGCGTATCCGATTTCAGGGCACCGACGGGATACGTGGGAAGGTAGATCCCTCACGTTGCCAGAACTACCTTCAACGTTTCGTCACCGAACAGGTCATCACCCCAGACCTGATCGAAAACAATTGCTACTCGTTCGCCGAAATACTGCAACAACGGAGGGTACTCTCCTGCGGAGATGCGGTGTTGGTTGGCGAAGATGGGCGCGACCTTTTTGGAGGCAAGTTTCTTTCGGCGGCGATGAAAAACGGTTTCTCGCGAGCCGGGCTTGTCGTCTATGATCTCGGTCTGGCCCCAACTCCGGAAGTTCCCTTCCAGATGCTGACTTGCGGGGTTCGAGCGGGAGCGGTTCTGACTGCCAGTCACAACCCGGCCAATCAGAATGGACTCAAGTTCTTCTTGGATGGCAGGAAGTTGCTCCCGGAAGGAGACGTCGGGGATTACACACTTTCGGCTTATCAGTACAAGAATACCCTCGAACCACTTCCAAGTGAATATCACCAGGATTTCCGCACTGTCTGCCCGGATAAACGCCAACGCTTCGTTGACTGCATCGTCAAGTCCCTCCCGCGTGCCAAAGACAAGCTGCCGGATATTCGCATAGTATGTGATCCCGCGAACGGGGCCTTGTCGATGATAGCTCCGACTGTCCTCGAAAGACTTGGAGCCGACTCTCGCGTTATCAACGCCGAACCGACCGGCGATAACATTAACCAGGGTGGTGGCGTTGCTGAACTCGAGGAAATCGATCGAATCGAAGGCCGTGTGGATCAGCACACATTTGCTGATTATCTTTTCTCTGTTCGCACGATGTTCGAGGAAGGCCGTTCCTCGAGTAAACCTGTCTTCGGAATCGTGTTTGACGGAGACGGGGATAGAGGGTACCTGCTCGCCTACGACAAGAATCAGGATGCCTTGCAGGTTGTCGATGGCGACCGCGCAGGTTTCATCATAGCTCGCCACCTCGCCCAAGCTGACGCGGAAGCTTCAGAGAAATTCTTCCTGTCGACGGTCGAGAGCGATCTTATGACGAGCTACTACGTAAGGGAACGGCTCGGTTGCCAAACGCACATATGTCCCGTAGGTGATAAGTGGCTCAGTGCGTTCGATAAGGGCCCAGTCTTGCTTGCCGAAGAATCGTCGGGGCATATTATTATTCCAACTCCCATATCGAGTCCTGACGGTAAGCAGGTGACCCTGATGGCCGGCAACGGCCTGCAGGCAACGCTGTTCCTCCTTTGCTGCATACTCAATGAGAAGCTGACAACAGTTGACCTTGCGGCTCCCTTCCCTACTGGGGTCCGTAAGACCGCGTATGTGTACAACGTCGATCGGTCATTGTTGACTAACGGAACGGAGGTATGGAAGGCTGATATGGATGCGCTCAGGAAAAGATCAGCAGAGCTGATGGCAAATGGGGAGCTCCCAGCCGGATACGAACTGAGATTCACGGAAAAGCCCGAAGATTCTGATATGCTGTTCGCTACGCTTCTCGATTCTGAGGGCCGGATTGTTGGAACCGTCTTTGCCAGAAACTCAGGAACCGAGGTGAAGACCGCGACTTATTGCCGGGGGAAACCGGACCTTGAGGCCTCTTTGGTTGAACTGGTAGCCTGCGTCAACCGCAACCATATAACGATGATGAAGGATGTATCCTCGCATGAATTTCAGATGGAGCAGGCCATAATGGATGCCGTCCAGCAGCGAGGGTCCCTACCTGAATCGCATCTTGCGTCTGTCATTAAAAAGGCCATTGGCTCTGAGCCATCCAATTCCACCGTCAAGTCGGTTCTATACGGGTTGCGTAAGGAAGGGCGTATAAGGATCGAGAATGAGACTCTAATACCCGCAAAGTAAGCTGACGGGCATGCTCAGAAACGCTGTTCAGCGGTAGAGGAACTATTGGATCATAACTCGGTTGTCGCCAAGCTGGCTGATAAGCTGCCCGTGAAGATCGAAGCTCGGCATCTGACAACGTCCGACGGTTTCTCATGGAACTTTGAGGATCGCGCGGTTGGGCTGCTCTACTACAACCCAGCCGCCCCCCAGCGGCTTATCTTCTGGGTCGCGTCAAACTCGTCGGACTTCTACAAACCTGGTACCCCCATGATGCGTGTCCAGAGATGGATGCCGGCCGGACCGGATTTCATCATCATGCATGCTGCGAAGCCCATTCGCGTCGCCGCCAGGCGTTTTGACTCCCGATGGCGCTGGGAATCGGGCTATGGTGATTCGCCGATAGCCTCCGCCTCGTGGTGTCTGCAGGGCGGTGCCGCCGCCGCTCTCGCTCAGGCGCTTCGGCGAGCAACGGGCGCCGATTTTGCACTCGTACAGCCGGGCGGAAATGGTGAGGAACCACTCTACGCCGCCGGAGAAACGCGGAAGATGGACGTGGTGGCGTGGGAATATGACGTCCGCCTGGCAGCCATGGAACTGACGGGCAGGGAGATTCTGCAATTCCCGGCTTCGCAAGAGAAGAACACCGAGGATAGCTGGGAGTTTCTCCCGACCCCGCGCGTCGATAACATCCGGCCGGGCCGTATGTATCGAGTGACGATGATTCCATGGACGATCTCGAGCTACGCCAAGCAAACGCGCTCGAACCCCGAGAGTTTTCGCCTCTTGAATGGCACGGTTCGGGAGGCCCTGCGGCGCCACCTTGGCCAACCGTAGGTCTGGAGCAGCGCGTCCGCCCACTGTGACGCCGCACCGCAAAAACATCTTGAATTAGGCAAGGGGGGCAGCAGTCAAAGCTCGCCCTGATCGCCCGGAATGAGCTGCGCAGGAGCGTCGAACTCCCAGATGTCGGCCGTCGCAGCGGCCTTTAAGGCAGGTTAGGATAGGCAGAAGCCGTTTCAAGGAGTACAATCAAGGCAGAAGCGCCGGTGGCTGTCGCAGTCAGCAGCAGCTTTGTGTTGTTGAAGAGAGGGCCATCACAATGAGTGGCTCACGTCGGAGTGAAAAGGATCCAGTTACAGTCTGTCCAAAGACGGGCAAACCCGTCGGTGCAAGACCGACCCCTCGTTGGATGCTCTGGCTGTTTCCTGTCGTGGGGCTGCTGGCGCTGATCTGGTTCCTTGTGCGTGTGATTCCCAAGCCCAGCCGGGCCGCGTATCCCTGCCAGCGCGTGGCTGCGTCGCTGGCATCGAGCTTTCTAGCTGGGTTGTTTGGGTTGGGCGGTGCCTTCTTAGCGTTCCGCAAGGCCAGACAGCGCCTTGGTG
>CAYYOX010000207.1:0-5268 GCA_964473065.1 uncultured Planctomycetaceae bacterium
GAGGACACAGCGTTAAACCTGCCGCACCGGCAGCGGGGCGAACAGACGATTGCCTTGGCCCGCAAGTGGTCGGCCGGCCATCGCAACCGGATGATGAGGGTCCCCGCCACACCGGCTGGCCTGGACGCCCTGGAGGAGATCGTCGCTGCCGGCGTGACGGTCAACGTAACGCTGATCTTCACGCTGCGGCAATACCGCGCGGCCCGCGATGCCGTCTGGCGCGGGGCCTTGCGGCGGGATACGCTGGACGGGTTCAAAAGTGTCTACAGCATTTTCATTTCTCGGCAGGATGCTTACGCCGAGAAGGCCGTGCCCGAGCTATCCACCGAGGCGCAAGGCATGGTGGGTATCCTCAACGCCAAGCGGACTTGGGCCGAGAACCGGACGTTCTGGGCAGACAAAGGTGTGCCGTTGGACCAAGAGATCGTATTTGCCAGCACGGGCACGAAGCGGCCCGAGGACCCGCCTTGGAAATACGTCGCGGCATTGGCTGGCAGCGACATCGAGACCAACCCGCCGGCCACCAACGAGGCCGTGGCCGCCAGCGGCCTGACGTTCACCCGCCAGATCGACCAATTGCCGTCGGAAGCGGTGATCGCCGAGATCGATCAACTGGTCGACATGGATCGTCTGGAAGAGGTGCTCATGGCCGAGGGGATCGCGAAGTTCGCCAAGCCGCAGAAGTCGTTGCTGGAGTTGGTGGCCACGAAACGCCAGGAAATGACGGCCTGAATAGCTTTGTCCGATCTTAGAGATATGTAGGGTGGGTCGAGCAGCGAAGACCCACCCCACAAGACTTTTCTAGTTCTTGACAGTTTGACACGGCAACAAAAAAGCCCCGCAAAGGCCGATGTATTCGGCACTTCGCGGGGCTTTTGTTCAGTCGGTTGGCTTGCCGTCTTAGGTTCCGCCGACGGCGGCTGTGAGGGCTTCGGCCTCGTCTTCGCCGAAGATCTTGTCGATATCCAAAAGGATCAGCAATTGGTCCTCCAGTTTCACCAGCCCGGTGAGGTATTCGCGCCCCAGGCCGGCTACGGTCGGCGGCGGCGGAGCGATTTGATCGTCCGACACGCGCAAGACTTCGCTCACGGCGTCGACCACGATGCCGATCATCTTGCCGGCGACGTGCAGCACCATGATGCGGCTCTCGTCGGTCAGGTCGCCCTCGGGCAGCCCGAAGCGAATCCGCAAATCGATTACGGGAATCACCGTGCTGCGGAGGTTGATCAGGCCCTTGACGTACTCGGGCGTTTGCGGCACGCGAGTGATATCACCCATGAGGATGATTTCTCGGACCTTGGTAATCTCTACTCCGTAGGTCTCTTCGGCCAGATGGAAACTGACCAATTGGATCGTTCCCGTGGTTTCGGAAACGCTGCTCTCCACGAGCGTGGTTTCTGGTGTGGCGGTTGCCATGGAATGTCTCCATTTTCTTTGGACTTGGTTTCGTTTCAGTTTTCGCGGAGGCCCACGAAGCGCCCCTTACTACTGCCCACACGCCGCGGTTCGGCCAAGCGAAACCATCATCGAGCCAGAATACGTGCGTGGACTCTTCCAGTAGATAGCTTACCGATGCGCTCAAAGCAAACTAAAATTCCAGAAAGGGTCCGATTGTTCCGGATTCCACCAGCCGATTGGGGGAGATGCAGGAAAGGAAAAAGGGGGAAAGGGAAGAGACAGTGACTCAAAACTCGGGCAGGAGTTGGTCGTAGTCGGCGTGCGAACCGATCCAGAACCAAACGACCTCGTCGTCTCGCTTGACGCCCAACGCCCGCCAGTGAATGCCGATGCGGATGGAATAGACGGGTTGCTCCGACCCTTTTGCCCGTTTGAAACAGAGAGACGGTTGGCCCGGATCCTCTCGCCATCTCAGGAAGGTTCGCCCGGCCGCCTGACGAACGTTTGCCGGCAGGCGGGCCAGTGCGGCGCGAAAGCGTTCCGTCGTGCGCGATTTCATAGGGAATCTTCGAGGTCGACCGTACGGCCGGCGTCATCCTCGGCCAGGGCCTCTTCCGCCAGATGGTTCAGCATATCCGGCGACCGATCGAGGGCCTCTTGCCACCGCTTTTCCGAGGCAATCTCGTCGAGCAAAACGGCGGCCAGCGCATTCTGCTGATCTTCGGGCAAGGCCGAAGCCTTCTTGAAGGCGTCTTGAAGCGATGAGGTCATTCGTATTCTCCAAAAACGGGCCGCGCGGGCTCTCCCGTGCCCATTACTTCCAATTATAGCCGATCGGCTGAACGTGAGAACGACAATTCAGATGCTCAAAGCCGGTTTTGGCCAATCGTCGCAGCCAACCTACCCGCCACCGGAGGGGAATCGGCTCGGGCTGTGCTCCGGTATAGAATGACTTCCGGCAGCGGGAATCCGCCTGCTCTTGACGTTTCCCATCGCAAGGTACAATCGGCGAGATGTGTGGACGTTTTACTTTACGGGCCTCGACCAGCGTGGTGGCCGAGCATTTTGCGATCTTCGAGTTGCCGCCATTTGCGCCGCGGTTCAACATCGCGCCGTCGCAGCCGGTGGCCGTGGTGCGGCTTGTCCCCGGCCAGAGCGAACCGACGCGAGAACTGGTCTGGCCGCGCTGGGGATTGATCCCCAGTTGGGCCAAGGACCCGGCCATCGGCAACCGGCTGATCACCGCCCGGGCCGAAACCGTGGCCGAGAAGCCGGCCTTTCGCGGCGAGTTTCGGCGTCGTCGATGCTTGCTGCCGGCCGATGGGTTCTACGAGTGGCAAGGTCGCGGCCGGGGAAAGCAGCCGTATTTCATCCGCCTGCACGACGACCGGCTATTCGCGTTTGCCGGGCTGTGGGAGCATTGGCAACGGCCCGAACAGGCATTATGTCGAGTTGGGGCCGCCGTCCCAAATCGAAGCCGGGTCTTCATCGATGTCGAACGGTTCGTACTGCAACCCGTGATCTCCCTCATACGGCTTGGTGTGATGCGTGATTCTGAATCGATGTTCTGCAAATTGTTCGGGCTGTCTGGGGCCGGGGAATCGTGGGTTAAGGAAGATTCTAGGTATGCCGTCAGGGAAGGCATCGCAAGAAAGCGGCTTCGCGGTATTCCCGTGGTAGTGTTTGCAAAACATGCATAGCATGTCCGTCTCAACGCGGGTTTCAAAGGCTGTGATCGGCCAGCCTTCTGGCATAATGAGACGAGCACCGTTAGCGACCGATTTTTGCATACAGGTTAAGCACAAGTGGATCTCAATCCATTGCCCAGGGTAGTAATGGATAGATTCCCAGGGCTCGTTGTCGCATTTCCCCTTAGGGAATTCATAGATTTGGTAGACATCGTCAGCCGGTCGTCCGCAATAGACGTAGATTGTATTCCGTAGTGGTACAGCGAGTAGGTAATTTTCTTCGTCTTCCTCCCGCTGTTTTGTGAATGTTCCGCACGGTCGCCGCTTATCAAACAGAGCGTCCATCTTCTTGTCCAGAGCTTGGTACTTCTTATCCAGAGATTTGAAAAAGTCGTTCAGCTTTCCCATCGTTGATCACCCTCCTGCACCGCCGGTGCGACTTCGGCCACTGTTTTTTGTTTGGCAACGTAGATCATACTACGCTTCGCTAGGAGTGGAGTTACTTGCGCCTTCGCCAACCGTAGGCCAACAGACTCACTGCGCCAACGATCAGCAGGACAAGGCTTGACGGTTCGGGGACAACTACTACGTAATCATAGGAAAGTGTGGCGCTGTCGATGATCCATCGGATGCTAATGGAATCATAAAGTTCTATGACAATCTCGCCGTCCTCAGCAATGGAAGCAATGGCATCTTGAGAAATCGGGATCTGGGAAATGCATACGCTGGCGTAAGGCGGTGGCATACTATACGAACCAGTAGCATCCTCAATATAGTATTTCAGCCCCGAGCCACCCCCGTAACCCGCTTTCCACCAGGTTACCTCCCACAAAGCATCACTCACGGGCGTGCCAGGAGTATCGGGATAGATGAGTTCCACGATCCCGCCCGGATGTACGACACCGGACAGTGTTTCGCTGTAGGTTCGCACCTCGATGTTGTCTGGCGTGTCATACTCAATCACATAAGAATCGATTGGCGTCGTCCCCTCGCCGTCGTTCCACTGCACCCCATCCTCGCCAATGGAACCCCAGAACATGCCAATGTCTTCGCCGTTGCCGCTGTCGTTGGGTTCACCGAATGCCCAATTCGTGTATTCCCAAGGTTCGTCAGTGACCCAGTGCCATCCTGCGGCCGGATTCGTGCTTTCTTCCTGGTATGCTCCGATAAGTGGGTAGTGGGAGCCTAGAGTGTCGGCAAAGGTCTCACTGAGCCACAAGTTCTCTTCGCGCGAGGTAATCGCCACCAAGTGACCCGCCCCCGTGGCGTATGTTAACGATTCTGCATGGCCCCTAGCTTCGTGCCACGTCATTTCGCCGGGAAAGATCACGTCGTAATAATGGCCGCTTTCCTCCCAAAAAACTGGCTCCGCCCGGACTTGCACCACGCCACACAACAAAACAGTCGCACACACAATCAAGCGTTTCATAGCTTGCTCCTTTTCAAGTGTTATTAGGCAGCCTGCCGCCTTCGGCGTCGGCAGGTGTGAAACAGCAGGCAGAGGGTGGATGCGCCCAGCAGGGCCAGGGTGGAGGGTTCGGGGACGGGCGTCATCAAGTAGGCGTGATACTCGCCGTCAATATAACCGGATCCAACAATCTGGCCGTTGTTATTGATGCCGTTTGCCTCTTGGAGATCGTCCCATCCAGAGCCTGGCGGTAACAGATCGTTCAGCTCTATCATAGTCCCAGAATCGTAAAGAAAGGCGTGTCGCTGACCGCTGGTGTTGTCAGCCCTACCTACCACCTGACCGGAATTGTTGATCTCCCAAGCCACCGACTCGTTTCCCCCGAACGTTCCCAGGTCGATCATAGTCTCAGAGTCGTAAAGAAAGGCGCGAATCTGACCACTGGCATCTTCAGCCTGACCCACTACCTGCCCCGATTCGTTGATGTCGCGAGCAACCGACCAGTCTCCCCCGGCGAGCGTGCCCAGGTTGGTCATGGTCCCGGACTCATAAAGAAAGGCTAGCGCATCATGTTGATCTGTGTAAGAATGCCCCACAACCTGCCCCAAATCGTTGATGGACCAAGCGTCCGATACGGCTCCCCCGAGCGTTCCCAGGTCGATCATGGTACCGGAGTCGTAAAGAAAGGCGTGCCCCCCATCATTGCCCACAACCTGCCCCGAATCGTTGATGCCCCTAGCGTCTGAAAAACCGCCCCCAAGCGCCGCGCCTAAG
>CAYYOX010000207.1:5278-10574 GCA_964473065.1 uncultured Planctomycetaceae bacterium
ATCATGGTCCCGGAGTCGTAAAGAAAGGCGAGCCGATCACGACAATCTGTGTAAGAATGCCCCACTACCTGCCCTAAATTGTTGATAGCGTGGGCTTCCGATATGTTTCCCCCTAACGTTCCCAGGTCGATCATAGTGTCGGAGTCGTAAAGAAAGGCGTGCATCCCAGCATTGCCGGTCGTGCTGGCTTCGCCTACAGCCTGCCCCGAATCGTTGATGCCCCTAGCGTACGAAATATCGCCCCCAAGCGTGCCTAAGTCAGTCATAGTCCCAGAATCGTAAAGAAAGGCGTGTCGCTGACCACTGGCGTTATGAGCCCAACCCACTACCTGACCCGAATTGTTGATGTCATGAGCAAACGACCCGTCTCCCCCGAACGTTCCCAGGTCGGTCGCGACCCCCGAGTCGTAGAGAAAGGCGTGAGACTGACCATTGGCGTCGAACACAGAACCCACCACCTGGCCTGAATCGTTGATGGCGTAAGCGCCCACCGACGTTCCCAGGTCAGTGATGGTATAGATGACGGCGTGTGCGGGATCTGCACACACCACCAACGCCACCATCGCAGTAAACCGTTTCATAATGTGCCCCGTTCGGCGTCTGCGCCAGGCGAGGAGACCGACGGCAGCGGTCAGCAGTAGGACGTAGGTGGAAGGCTCGGGGATGGGCTCGAACTCGACCAGGGACCATTGAGGGGCAACCCTGTAGTCGTTCCACTCGCCGTTTTCGCGGATTGACAGGTGGGCTTCTTCCATGTCTGTGTTGTTTGGCTCAAAGTGCAGTGGTTCCCAGTTTGTGTACGCCGTCTGAATTGGGTCGGCGAAGTTATCTGGGTCTTGCCAGATTCCAAACGTCTCATCTATCCACCGCCACTCGCCTTCAATTGGGTCATCGGTGAACCCCGCCCACGCGCCGTCCGGGTGATTGCCCCATGACAAGTTCTCGACAACGAACGCATTTTCCTCCGCATTCGATACGGTCAGCAAGTGCCCTTCGCTCTTTGTCAGTTTCCGACCACGCCAGCACCGCCCAGACCCCACCGTACAGGTGCGCATGCCCGAACTCGTCGACCTCACAGACCGCCTTTTCTCCTTGGACTTGCCCTACTGCAAATACAACCAACGCCGTCGCCATAAAAAAACGTTTCATCGCACTGCCTCCCGTTGAAGTGAATGGAAAAACCATCGCCATAGAAAACGGCGACCCTAAAGAACGCACCCGAGAGAATCCCCCACGGCGTTCGTGGGGAAGTGTAGGTTGGGTGCTTGCGCTGCCTGGGGCGTTTGCCCGTGGGGTTGGGGTAGCGCCTTTAACATACCGTCCCGGCGATCAGGTCGCCACCGGCGCGGAAACCTTTTTGCGTGAAGCATCCCACCCGGTTGAGGGAGGCGGAGTTTTTGGGGCTCAAAAACCCCTGAGTGGTTGACAGATATGAACAAATTGGGTATAGATGACCGGAGTTGGTTGACTACCCAATTACTCGTTTACGGGGAGGTGAAGTATGTTAAGAAAAGCCTTGCTTGGGTTCGTGGTGTTTCTGACCTTGTTTGCGTTCAATAAGCAGGTCAGCGGTCAGGTGATCTTTCATCGAGACGGCCAGGGGTCCACGATCCGGGCCGGCAACACACTATTCCATCAGCGATACAATGGTAGCAATTCATCCCACATGCGGGTCGGCAATCATGTGTTTCACAACTACAGCAATGGGACCTCGGGAACGTCGCAATATGGTTCGCGGGGCCGATGGGATTCGTTCAACAATCTCAACCAGGGGTGGAGTGGATCAGGCTTCACTCCTTATCAGAATCCGGCCGCCACGACATACAGCCGATCCTACTCCCGCCAACTCCCCCAGTTACAGTCTCCGACTCGGCGGCAGTATCCCGGCCTTCAACCGTTGAAGCCATTGCCGCCGTTAAAGCCATTGCCTGGATTCGGAGGCTGGTAGGCGTTCGCTTCACACCTCCCAGGTTTGGGCTCGCACGACTTCGACCCAGCTTCCACCACAACAGCAAGTAGGCCGCCACCGTCGAGAAACCTTTCCGCGCGAAGCCTGCCCCTCAGTTGAGGGGCTCGGGTTTTTGGCGCTCAAAACCCCAGGGCGGATAGGTATATATACTCTGGGCTTGACCGAGGGGACCGCCGGGTGGGTTCTTTCCCGCCGTTGTGGAAAACCACAACGCTAGGATATGTAAGAGGTTGGCTTGTCCGTTCCCGGACGGAGTCAAAACGGCAGGCACGAACGAGAGAACCGTCGGCTCGCACGTCCGAAAACTCCCCGGACACACCGTCCAGCCGAAAGACATCACCTGAACCGGCAAACGAAACCGGAGTCCGAGCTACCCGGCTCCCGGACCCCAGTATCGAATCAAGCCGCTCTTGCGAGATCCTTTGCCGAGAAGCGAATAGTGCACTCTTGCGCAGAAATGGCTGCTGCTCTCGGAGAACATCCAGGCCGGCCAATGGAACGATACTACGGAGGCCGACATTGGCATGGTTTGGCGCCAATCGCCCGGCCCGTGCAGTCCGATCAACCAATGCACTGACGCGGCGGATCGGCCGCAGGACCTGAAATACGCTCGTCCTTCCAGCCGTCATGGCGACGGCGTGGTCGTTATCTTTTGTGACGGCCACGGCCGTTTTCTCAGCGAAGACATCGACTACCGGGTCTATCAGCACCTGATGACGCCCGACAGCCGCGCGGCCAGCGTGCCCGGCGTGTTGAAAGAGTACGATTTCTGACAGGCGTCGTGAGCGGCAAGGCGCTAGCCGCCGGTTTTGCCGGGGCAATGTGCACTCGATAGGGCCGGTGGCTCACATGGGACCGGTGGCTAGCGCCATTCCGCTCACAATCTTGCCGAGCGAGGTTGACAAAAACCGTCCATCGTGACAAACTGAGGTTTGCAGTTGGGCGCGACTCTCTCCGCTACTTGCCTACCGGTAGCTCTGGTCGATATTTCGCCCGACGGAACAGATCTCCCGCCCTTTGAAACAAGGAACTTCTAGATGGCAACGACCAGTCCGCTTTCGCGTTCGACGACCCCCGAGACGGCCCCGGCCCACAAGCTGGACGGCATTTTCAGCCCCAAAAGCATCGCGGTAGCCGGCGTGACGCCTACGCCGGGAACCGTGCCTTACGACATTTTTCACAACATCCTCTCGAGCGGCTACCGCGGCACGGTCTATCCGGTCGCCCCGGGCAAGAAGAGCATCTGTGCGGTGAAGGCCTATCGCTATGTGGTGGATATCGAGGACGAGATCGACCAGGCCGTGATCGTCTATCCGGCCAATGTGGTCGATCGGGCCATCGAACAGTGTGGTCAAAAGGGGATCAAGTCGGTAATCGTGATCTCGGCCGGGTTCCGCGAGGTGGGCGCCCAGGGCCAAGAGCGCGAAGAGCGGATCAAGGAACTGTGTGCGAAGTACGACATCTCGATGATCGGCCCCAACTGCCTGGGGGTGATCAACACCGACCCGGCCGTCCATCTGAACGCCTCCTTTGCCCGAAAGATGCCCCAGGCCGGCCGAATCGCCTTCCTCAGCCAGTCCGGCGCCCTGTGTACGGCCGTGTTGGACTATGCTCGGGGCAAGGCCATTGGGTTCTCGAAATTCGTCAGTTTCGGCAACAAGGCGGGCGTGACCGAGATCGAACTGTTCGACTACCTGCACCAGGACCCGCAAACTGACGTGATTCTGCTGTATCTCGAGGAATTACGCGACGGCCGGGGACTGATCGAGGCGGCCCGGCGGATCACTCGAGGCGATAACCCCAAGCCGATCCTGGCCATCAAGTCGGGCCGCACGCCGCAAGGGGCCAGCGCGGCGGCCAGCCATACCGGCTCCTTGGCCGGCGAAGACGCGATCTGCGACGCCGTCTTCCGCGAGGCGGGCATCATCCGCCTGGGCAGCATCGAGGAACTCTTCGATACGGCCATCATGTACACCTACCAGCCCATGCCCGCGGGCGACCGGCTGGCGATCGTCACCAACGCGGGCGGGCCCGGCGTGATGGCGACCGATGCGGCTGTGGGCCTGGGGCTGACCATTCCGCGGTTCGAAGAATCGACCATGACCAAGATGAAAAAGGCCCTGCCGGCAACCGCCGCGATGAAGAACCCGGTCGACGTGATCGGCGACGCCCGGGTCGATCGCTACTCGGCCGCCTTGGAGGCCGTTTTGGAGGACCCGAACGTCGATCAGGCCCTGGTCATCCTCACGCCGCAGTCGATGACCGACATCGAAGCGATTGCCCAAGGCATCTGCGAAACCCATGAGAAGACCGACAAGCCGATCGCCTGTTCGTTCATGGGCGCGTCGGACGTGCAGGTCGGCGTACACCTTTTGCAGCAGGCCCACATCCCGCACTACATCCTGCCGGAATGGGCCTGCCTGGCGATGGCCAACGTGCAGCGGATCCGCAAGTGGCGGCAGCAACCGATCGGAAAAATCGAACGGCTGCCCGTCGACCAGCAGACCGCTCGGCAGATTATCGATCAGGCCCCGGACGGCTACCTCGACGAACATCAGGCCCTGGCCGTGTTGCAGGCCTACGGACTGCCGGTGCCCGAGCACAAGCTTTGCCGGACGGCCGACGAAGCGGTCGCCTTTGCCGATCAGATCGGCTACCCGGCCGTGCTTCGCGTGGTCAGCCCGCAGGTGATTCACAAGTCGGACGTCAAGGGCGTGGCGTTGAATCTGGCCGACGCCGAGGCGGTCCGCGACGCGTTCGCGAGCATCGAGCAACACGTCGGCCGACTGGTGCCCGACGCCGACATTCATGGCATGTTGGTCCGCGGCATGATCCCCGACGGCTACGAGGTGATCCTGGGCGCCAAGCGCGACCCGTCGTTCGGGCCGACGTTGATGTTCGGGCTGGGTGGCATTTATGTCGAACTGTTCAAGGACGTCACCTTCGCGCTGGCTCCGATCGACGAGGCGACCGCCGCGAGGATGGTCCATCAGGTCAAGGCCTATCAGTTGCTCGAAGGCGCCCGGGGCGGGTTCTGCGGCGACATCGACGGGATCCAGCAATGCCTGGTCCGGTTGGGTCAACTAGTGGGCGACTTCGATCGGATCGCCGAACTCGATGTGAATCCCCTGCTGGTCGGACCGGTCGAACAGGGCAACACGGTGGCCGACGTGCGAATCCGCTTGGGGGAATAGGCCGCAATCTCCGCCCAAAGCGCGAACGGGGCTGGTTGCTTCAGCGACCATGCATCTCACCCCACGCGCAATACACACCACACCCCTCGTGTTGGTATCGTTTGACAGAACGACAGCTTTGGGAAATACGGTC
>CAYYOX010000208.1:0-6050 GCA_964473065.1 uncultured Planctomycetaceae bacterium
ACGGAACACGGATTGAACACGGACTGAGTTTGGGGAATTCAAGGATATTTTCGCTGGCGCCCTCTGCGTTCGATCCGTACGGTGTTCTTCTCCATCCGGTGGGGCAGCCCTTGTCATGTCAGTGAGGGAGTCCGTGTCTACCGGATCCGCCGACGCGATGCGCTCCCGCAATATGAGGGCCTTGGCCTTCATCGATAAGCCGCTATGCAGCAACGACTTATGTCGTCGCGGCGTTCTTTTAGTCTCCGCGAATTCGTCAGAGAACCCCTCTTTCTGCCCCTTGGTGTTGACAACCCAGCCGGTTTTGGTAGACTAGTAGCTCAAGGGCATATTATTTGGGCACTCAGCCTGGAGGCAGCGCGGCTCGCCTAGCGCGGGAACGTCCGACAATTTCGGCAGCACCCACCTGAGGGTGCTTTCTCTACCGCGCCCGTTCTGTTGCGAGCCCTTTCTGTACGCAGCCCGTTCTTTTGGGTCCCCCGTTCGAGTTCATTCTCCAGGGCCCGAGTTCTGGCGGTTCTTCGTACGTTCCCTGCTTAAACACTGAGAGTCGGTCACATGTATTTCAAACACTTCGGGATCCAATAGGAGGTAACTAATGGGAGGTTCGCCAATGAGAGGTTCGATTGTGTCGTTGTTCAGTAGTTTTGGTTGTCTGCCGGTCACGGCAGAGCCCGCTTCTTGCCATGGTACGGTGTTTCTGAAGCGGGAGCAGAAAACTCACAGCGTAAGGAGACATGTTATGAGCGTTCGTATTATGATTGCCGTTTCGTTGGCCTTCGGGCTCGGTCTGACCGGGCAAGCGTTTGCGGAGATGCAGCCGGGCGTGCGCGGCGACGGCATTCCCGACATCTACGTCAACAGGATTCCTCCCGGGTATGACCAGGCAAATGGGACGGAGTTCGGGAACTATGTGGATCCTACGATCGACACGTTGGGCATCTGGGTCGATTCGGACGGGGCTACGATCGGCCCGCGGATCGATCTGGTGTCGCCCGGGGGCGGCTATAACTTGTTCGTCTTCGACGTGGTTCCTGAGGTCGAAGGCACAGCAGCGGAGATGGGATTACTTGATATTCAGGCCCAGCAGACACCGGCACACGGCCTCTTTGTTCAAGGTGATTCCACTTGGAGCGGTGAGTGGGTTACTTCCGGCACGCCGTACATGGTGGAATGGTACCATCCTTTCAATGCAGGGACGTTCGAGGGCGTCTTCTGGATTGGCCAATTGCTCGATCCGGCCATTACTCCGACGGAATTCTTCCAGGATGTGACGGCGACGTATTGGGAACCGAATACGTTGGTGGAGCGTTCGTTTACGATGATCCCCGTTCCCGAGCCGGGAACGATGGTGCTGCTGGCCAGTGGCTTGCTTGGGCTGGCCTCTGTTCGATGGCGCCGCAAAAAGAAGAGCGGCAACAAGCTAGAACTCTTGAAGCGGGAACCGACAAATCACAGCGTAAGGAGACATGTTATGAGCGTTCGTATTCTGATTGCAGTTTCGGCGGCCTTCGGTCTCGGTTTGACGACGGGGCAAGCGTTTGCGGAGATGCAGCCGGGCGTGCACGGCGACGGCATTCCCGACATCTACATCGATGTCATTCCTCCCGAGTATGATCAGGCCAACGGGACGATGTTCGGAAACTACGCGGATCCAACCATCGATACCTTGGGCATCTGGTTCGATTCGGACGGGGCCACGATCGGTCCGTGGATCGATCTGAACGCGACATCGGATTACGATCCGTTGTTCGTCTTCGACGTGGTTCCTGAGGTCGGAGGTATGATAGCGGAGTGGGGATCACTTGAGGTTCAAGCGCAGCAGACAGCGGCACACGCCAAACTTGTTCAAGGTGATTCCATTTGGAGTGGAAGCTGGGTTGCTGTCGGCGGGAGGTTTGAGGTGCTTTGGTACAATGCCCAAGCTGGCATGCCAGGGACGTTCGAAGGCGTCTTCTGGGCTGGCCGACTGCTTGATCCCGCCGTCAATCCGACGGACCTTTTCCAACTGTTGGATGCCGTGTATGCCGAGCCGCGTCAGCCTGGAGAGGATCTGGTGTATCATTCGTTCAATTTGATCGTTCCCGAGCCGGGCACGATGGTGCTGCTGGCTAGTGGCTTGCTTGGTCTGGTCTTTCTCCGATGGCGTTGCAAGAGAAAGGGGGCAACGAGCTAGAACTCGGCAGAGCCGGGAAAGTTACTATGCTTTAGTAGCGCAAGAGAACGCTACTCCGGCGTGACGGCCACGAGTTCTTCTGAGACGGATTCGACGTGCCCGGCCGTGATGGTGGAGTGCTCTTCGGCGAAGCCGATCAACAGGGTCAGGTCGCAGAGCCGATTGATGCGTCGGGGCGTTCCGCAGGTTAGGGCGTGCAAGGCGGCCAGGGCGTCGGGCTCGAAGACCGTGCGCGTCGAGCCGGCCACGTTGAGCCGATGCGTTACGTAGTCGGCCGTCTCTTGCTCGGTGAAGGGACGCAACATGCACTTGGCCGCCAGACGCTCTTCGAGCTGGGGCATTCGCTGCAAGACGGGCAGCAGGGCCGTTTGGCCGGTCAGAACCAACGTGAGTTGCGGTTGGCCGCCCGATTCGAAGTTGGTCAGCAGCCGCAACGCCTCGAACGTATGAACGTTTTCAAGCAGATGGGCCTCATCGATCACGATCACGGCGTGGCTGCCCGACCGGCTGTTTTTCTCAAGGAACTTCTCGATCCGTTGCACGCTTTGCGAGACGGTCGGGCTGTAGACGGCCCGGTCGGAGTCGTCCAACTTATCGGCCAGGTAGGCCAGCAACTCGGCCGTGGGCATTTGGGGAAACACCAGATGCACGAACGGCGTGAACTGCTCGCTGAGCATTTGGCCGAGCGAACGGGCGACCAACGTCTTGCCCGTGCCGGACGTGCCGGCGAGCAAGGCGCCCCGCTGTCGGTTCTCGATGGCGTAACGCAGCTTCAACAGGGCCGCCTGATGCGACTCGCTCGGGAAGTAGTATCGCTCATCGGCGAAGTCTTCGAACGGTTTGGCGTTGAGTTGCCAGTAGGACTCGTACATGGTGATTTGCTTATGACGTGAAGCCGAATGGTTGAAAAGGTTGTAGGGACCTGTCGTAGCACGGGCCACTCATGCGCGAACGAAGTTTCGGATCGTTCCCGCTTGGGTAATTCCCCCGGCGGCCATGCGACGCTGAACGCGAGCCAGGCGGTCCTCGGGAGTGCGATCGACGCGGTGGACCATGATCATGGCCTCGATTGGTTCGGCAATCGCACGGATCGGCAACCGGCCGCCCCCTTGCGGATCGACCACGGAACCGACGTCCAACAGAACCAGATCGTAATGCACGGCAAGCGTACGCAGATCGGCGGCCATGCGATCTTCATATTCGGGCGGAACGGTGGCCTCGGCCCAAGATTCCAAGAGCGGCAAGACGGCCAACGGTCGAGCGACCGATTCGATGATCACTTCCTCCAGCGGCAGCCGCTCGGCGAGGACCTCTTCCCAACCGCTTGCCGGGGCCAAGCCGAGATGTTGGGCCAGCTTGGGGCGGGCGAAATTGGCATCGACCATGATCACCCTCCAGCCGCGCTCGGCCAACAATCGCCCGGCACAGAGCACTAGCGTGGTCGTCCCCTCCTCGTTTTGGCAACTCCCCAAGGCCAAAATCTTCTGTCCGCCCGCCGTCACATCGAGCAGTCCCTCGGCCAACCGATCCAACTCGCCCTGGGCTCGCCGGCAAAGTTTCTTGTAAGCCCTGGGCCATTGGAAATCGTCGACCTGCAACATCGGATGCAGCGGCTGTTCGGAAGGTTCCAAATCGACGGCATCGTCGTGATTGGATTCGTCATCACTGGCATCATTGTCATTGGCATCATTGTCATTGGCATCATTGTCATTGGCATCGTCGGTTTGCTGCGGCACTTCTTCGGACGTTTCTTCTTCCGAGGCGTCGTAAACGGCTAGTTCGGGTGCTTTCTCTGCTGTGGATTCCTCCCTGGATTGCTCGGAGAGAGTCTCGATGTGGGGCGGCGGCACCGCTTGGGCCTCGGCTCGTGATTGCGACATTTGCGGCGCTGGGCAATCGAGGCGGTGAATCACTTTCGATAGCTCGGGTTCCTCGACTACTGCGGCTTCGACTACTGCAACTTTGGGTTCTGCGACCGGCTCTTGTTTGGAGGAGGGCGTTTGCGACTCGGCGTCCAGCAAGGCCCTGGCCAGAATGGAAAGCTCTTCGGCGGTCGAGAACTTGGCCCGTTGGCTCTGTGTGGCGCCGGGTTGGTCGATGTTCGCTGGCACGGCCGTCGGAGGCGGCGTTTGAAAACTCTTTGGAGCGGTCGTCTCCAGGTTGTGAACCATCTCTTCGAGCGAATCGTCCCGTAGCGCTCCGGTGATCTCCGGCGGCGAATCGGCGCAGAACTCGTTCTCCCGACGCACCGGGAACCCGGCGTCCCGTGCCGTGTCCTCGGCCGAGGGATCGTGCCGCGTATAGGCTTTAATGAAGGCGTGGTCGAGTTGCGTCATGAGTCATCCTGACAGGCGGTTTTGCGATAAAGCCCTCGAGGCGTGCCACCCCGGGAATTCCAGGCGGGGCCGTCTGAGCCGACTGGGGCCATCTCCTATCCGGCTGGGCGGCCCGAGGATCCGGCTGTTGGCCAGCGGGGCCCATCTGTCGCGCTGGAGGCATTGCTTGGCGATCGAAGTGGTTGACGTCCGAAGGCGGATATCGGTAGTTGCCCGTTCGCGCCGGAGGCGGATATCGGTAGTTGTCCGTTTGCGCCGGAGGTGGATATCGGTAGTTGTCCGTTCGCGCCGGAGGTGGATCGTCCACGCGCATCGGGCGGTTTGTACCGGGTTGAGGATTGGCGTACACTTGCCCATAGCCGGGTTGATTCCCATAGCTGGACTGATTCCCGTAGCTGGGTTGGGCCGGCCTCGGCTCGTAGCGACCTTCGTAGGCCGGCGGCGAGGAATAGGCATTCGGCGGTGGAGATTGAGGTGGCACTCGAGCGGGCGCCAACTCCGGCGGCCTGCCGTACGGTGTCGTTTGCACCGACTCGGGCACAGCTCCCGGCGACATGGGATCCACGGCAGTGATTCCCGACGGTTCGACGGGCGTGGGAACTGCCGGGGTGATCGTTTCAGCAGGCTGGCTATTCCACTGCGGGGCCTCGTCGGCAGCGGGAGCCGGCATATTGGTTTGCCAGGCCGGCAGATCGCTGTCCGTCGACTTCGAATCGTCGCTCTTAAGCAACCACGGGACGATAGCCAAGACCACCAACGCGCCGGCCAGGCCGACCAGCAGCTTGGTCGAGATGCGTTGACCCAAGAACCGACCGTCCTGGCCGCTCCGCCCCGACTCTGCCGGCCTATGTGAGACCGGCGCTTCCAAATTCGGCAATTCGGCCAAAATGGGAGGACCGCCCATCAAATCGCCCGCCTGCGACGGCGCATTCGTTCCATCTTGGTCGTGCATGCCAGATTCCTTTCTTGGCAGCCTATGGCTCGGTCAATCAGAGGCCGACCGAGCACAAATCGTACGCGCAGCGCGTGCGGAACAAGGACATAATCTGCCCCTCGACTCTATCGGTCCCGATTCCGTAGTTCTTGAGAATTACCGTAACTTTAACGAATAGAGAAAGCAGGTAATATGCGGTATTGCGGTAAGATACAAAGGGGTTTGCACGCGGCAAGGGGTAACCGCTATACTGGGTGGAACCTCGGCCGTTGGGTAGCCGAACCAGCCTGCCACGATTGGGAGATCACACCATGCAAAGCAAGACATTATTATGTACGGTCCTTTTGGCAATCGTCGCGATAGGCGCCCCGCCGATCTGTTGCGCGCAAGTTCCGGACGATTTCTGGAAAGCTGCCGGCGGGCAAGGAGCCGTGGTTGCCGGCGGACCCGAAGCGGCTGATGCGGCCTTGGAGGTGCTTCGCGGCGGGGGCAACGCGGTCGATGCGGCCGTGGCGGCGCTGATGGTCCTCTCGGTCACCGATTCGAAGAGCTTCTGCTTCGGCGGCGAAGTGCCCATCATCGTCTACGATGCGAAACGTCAAGC
>CAYYOX010000208.1:6060-10497 GCA_964473065.1 uncultured Planctomycetaceae bacterium
CGTCGCGCCGCGTCTGGCCACAGTGGAGTATTACCGGAAAAACAAGAGCTGCCGGATGCCCGAAAGCGACGACCCGACGACCGCGGCCGTCCCCGGCGCGTTGGGTGGCTATCTGACCGCCTTGGATCGTTACGGTACGAAGACCTTTTCCGAGTTGGCCCAGCCGGCACTGGCGATTCTTGATAAGCATCAGCAAGAGTGGTGGGCGGATCTGGCCAGGACGATTCGCCGTTTGATCGAAGCAGAACAACAAGCACCCGGCGACCGACGTCGAGGGCTGCGGCTGGTGGGCGACTGCTTCTATCGCGGACCGATCGCCCGCGAGTTGGACGCCTGGAGCCGAGCCAACGGCGGACTGATTCGCTATCGCGATCTGGCCACGCACATCACGCGAATCGAGGACCCGGTGTGGATCGAGTATCGCGGCCATACGATCTGCAAGTGTGGGCCATGGACACAAGGGCCTTACTTATTGCAGACTTTGCGGCTGCTCGAGAAGTTCAACTTGCGATCGATGGGGCACAATCGGCCCGATTACATCCACGTGTTGGTCGAAGCGATGAAGCTGGCCTTGGCCGATCGCGATACGTATTATGCCGATCCCCATTTCGTGGACGTTCCGCTGCAACGGCTGTTATCCGCCGAATATACCGATCTTCGCCGCCCCTTGATCGATCTGAAGTCGGCGTCGCTCGACCAGCGGCCCGGCGATCCCGTGGCGGGTAAGGCGATTCTGAAGACACTCCCGCAAGACTATCGGCTGCCGTCCGGCGAGATTGCCGACACGACGACTTGCCTGGTGGCCGATCGTTTTGGCAACGTGGTGGCGGCCACGCCCAGCGGTTGGGATGGGGTGTTGGCCGGCAAGACGGGCATCATCCTCGGCAGCCGGCTGAGGAGTCTGAACACGTGGCCCGGGCACCCGAATTGTATAGAGCCGGGCAAGCGTCCGCGAATCACGCTGACCCCGACGCTCGTTCTTCGCGACGGCAAGCCGGTGGCGGCGATCAGTGTGGCCGGCGGTGATTTGCAGGATCAGGTCACCCTGCAAGTGCTGCTGGGTCATATCGAGTTTGGGCTTTCGCCGGCCGAGGCGGTCACGGCGTTTCGTTTCGGCACGGACCATCTGGTCGGCTCGTTCAACCAACCGCCGCCGGAACTGGGCAGCTTGTCGATTTACGAATCGGCCGGCAGCGGCGTAATCGACACGTTGAAAAATCGGGGCCATCATGTTACGCTTGCTAAGCCGCCGCTGGCCCATCCGGTGATGCTGACGATCGACCGATCGACCGGCCGGAAGCAAGCCGCCGGCGACCCCAAGGCGAATCGTCACGCCCGAGCCTATTGAGCCATTCCCCAGTAATCTTGGCTTTAGGTGAGCGGCGGATGAGAATTTCCCCACCGCGTGTGCGCGGCAAGGCGCTAGCCGCTCACATCCTCGCACACTGGGTAAATTCTCATCTGCCGCTCGCCTTAGGGGGCGGGTAAGCAAAAAATAGAAATCGGCGCCAGGCAAATAGTTGGCCGTTTTACGGACCTCTCGACAGAAACTCTCGCTCCAGGTGCTTGACAACGGTCGGCATCACTGTCATAATCGCGCAAGCATTTGGACGAAAATCCCTATCGGTAACTTCGTAACCGTTCGCGGATAATTGACGGACAGATGTTTTGACAGGATAACAGGATGATTAGGATAAAAGAAAAGAAGGAAAGGAAAGAAACCACGGATTCCACAGATAACACGGATAGAATAGGCAGAGCATCGCATTTTGCCGATTCCCATCCGTGTTATCTGTGTAATCCGTGGTTTGATTTGGCTGTTTCCGCAAACGACAGATCAGGAACTCGTCAGACCAAGGCTAGAAAACGGGTTTCTTGGCCTCTATCCTGATCATCCTGTTATCCTGTCAAAAACCATTACCCCGTGAACGCCTACGTAACTTCTTCCTGCTACGGAGCCTGTAATGAAGACTCGCCTCCCACTCGTTCGCCTGATGTGCTGCCTGTGCGTGTTCTGCCTCCCGGCCGTGTGGATCGGTGATGGCCGGGCGATGGCCGCCCCGCCGGTTGTCCTGCGGGTGGAGAGTCTGACGGTGCCGCCCTCGACCGGGCCGCTGATCTTCGTGAACGTCAAGAATCAGAGCGATGCTCCCTTTGCCGGAACCGTGGCCATGAAGGGCCCTGATGGATGGCAGATCTCGCCGCAGTTGAAGGAAATCTCGCTGGACCCGGGGAATACCAAGCGGACGGCCTTCACTATCGAACGTGGGCAGAACGTCCGGGCCAACTCGTACGCGGTCGAGGTCTCGGCCACCGGGGCCGGAACGACGGTCGTGCGGAAGCAGAACATCTTCTGTGCCAGCGCCCCCTATTACAAACCTCAGATTGATGGCGACCCGAGCGATTGGAAGGACGCCATCCCCGTCACCTTTACCACCGGCGGCAAGAAGACGGTCGTCAGCACGTTTTGGAACCGTCGCCAGTTTTCCATCCTGGTGGCAGTCGAAGAAGAGAAATTGGTTGGATACGACGGGGAGTCTGGTCCGGCGGGGTTCGACGCCGTGCAACTGGCCCTTTCTCCACAGGACAGCCGCACCGGCGCCTCGGCAGACGAACAGACCGCCCGCTTCGAGTTCCTCTTGGTGGCCACCGGCGACGGGACCGGGGGAAAGTGTTTTCAATTGGCTACCCCGGGAATGAAACTGGGCGAAACACAACAGCCGCGGAGTCTCGGGCCGTTGCAGTACGAGAAAGCCACGCTGGCCGTGGACCGAAAAGACGGCGTCACCTATTACGAATGCGGCCTCCCCTTTCGTCCCATGCGCGAGAAGATCCGCCCCAGCGAAGGCCGCGAATTCTTCCTCTCCCTGCTGGTGCACGACCCGGACGGCACGGGCATCCGCGACCTCGGCCGGGCGGCCGGGATGTGGCCCGGGCAACGCAACCGGCTGGCCTGGAGCCTGTGGCCGGGGGCCAAGTGGGGCCAACAACCGCCCTTTGACAACAAACTATGTTGGGGGCTGTGTACTTCGAAGTACTGAACCACAACTGCTCAACACCCAGGGTAACCAGGAGGACTTTGCGATGAAGTTTCAGAATCTTTGTTCCACGGTGAATTGGACCTTAGCCATTGCCGTCACTGCCATTGCCGCCACTGTCATTGCCGCCGGCCTGCCGCTCGGCGCGGTGCTTGCTGCCGAGGACACGTTCCACGGCCCGCCGGCAAAGCCCGATGGAAAGATCGTTTTTCGCTCGGTGATGGTCGAAGACGAGGACCCGGCCGCTGCCGGAAAGGCCGCCGCCGAGGCCCTCGAGAAGGCCATGGCCGGCGTGCCGCTTCAGGCCGTGGTGCTCACCGAGTGCTTTGAAGACAGGGAATATAAGGAACAATTGCTTGCCGGAGTCTGTTCCGTGTTGCCCGAGAAGATCGTCCTCGGCGGGTCCGCCTACGGGTCGTTCACCCAGACCGGGTGCAGCGATTTCGATAGCGTTTCGCTGCTGGGCATCGGCGGTGACGGAGTGTCGGTGGCCGCGGCCCTGGTCACCGAGATGGGCGCCTCGAAGCTGATCTTCGAGGAGCATAAAGAGAAGATCAAGACGCGGCTTCACCAGGCCGGCGCCAAGCTGGCCGGGAAACTCCGCAAGTCGGACCGGGATCGCCTGCTGATCCTCATCCCCGACGCCCACGCCCCCAAGAACCAGCTCTTCGTGGAAGGCGTGCAACGGGTGGTGGGCGAGGGGTTTCCCATCACCGGCGGCAGTGCTAACAAGAACGCCGGGCAGACGTTCGTCTACTTCGGCGGCAAACTTTACGAGGACAGTGCGGTGGCTTTGATGCTCTCGGGCGATTTCCGGGTGGCCCTCTCCGGCCGCAAGGCCAAGGACAACGACCGGGTGATCAGCACCGCCCGGGACGCCGCCGCGGAGGCCAAAGCCGGTCTGCAGGCCGAGCCCATTGCCGCCTTGGTCTTCAATTGTGCCGGCCGTCGCAGCAAGCTGAAGAACATGGGCGACGAACTGGCCGCCATGCAAGAGGTGATCGGCAAGGAGTTGCCGCTATTCGGCTGCTACTGTGCCGGGGAGATCGGCCCGTTGGACATCAGCCAGAAGAAGCCGGGCGTCAAGAGCGGCGGCGGCGGTTGGCATGTGATGTTCACGCTCATCGGCCGCTAAGGGGTTTCCTGCCGCTTGACGCGGCCGGGTGCAAGAAGGAGATCTACTTAGGGGTGGCCGATAAATAAGTGCGCTGGGGTAAGTGCTTTGGGGTCAGGCCGTGAATAGGCGGGGGACGCGGTTAAGCGCGGGATAGCCATGCGTGGGTTTGGTTTTCCGCACGGCCCGACCCGATGGCCGCTGATGCCGTCATTTGCTATGATGGTCGGCTTAGAACTTGTAAAGGAATTACTTCCGGAATTTGTTTAGCCGCCGCCGGCACGG
>CAYYOX010000209.1:0-10465 GCA_964473065.1 uncultured Planctomycetaceae bacterium
GAGTTGCACTGCCGGGAGAAGGCGTGGGACGAAGCGCTTCGGGCGGCCGAGGAGGCCCTGCGGCTGGCTGCGCCGCGCGAGTTACGGCCGACGCACGCCGACGCGCTGGTCATGCAGGGTCGGATTGTGCTGGACCGCGCACTTCAGCGGCAGACGCCGATCGATATCCCCCGTGCGCAGGACGATGCGGAGGCCGCGTTGGACTTGGCCCGGGCGTGTGGTTATGTCTGGGCCGAACGGGATGCGCTTGCGCTGCTGGGTGATACGTACGACGCCTTGGGTCAGGCGGACCCGGCCGCGGCAAACCGTCGCGACGCGAAAGTCCTCACCCAACGTCTGCAACTCGACCCGGATTAAGACGCAGGCCCTAACAGAAAGGGTGGCTAGGGTAACTGTACTGTCTCGGCTAATGTACGGCAACGAGATCTGGCCGCCACCGACGGCCGTCAACTGCTGAGTCCCACCTCAACGATTCCCCCGGCCGACGAGGTGATCCGCGTCGAGTCGCCAAAGGTCGGAGCAACTGTTTCTACTACCGATTGAAGTTCTGCGATGCGTACGCGCAGGAGCTGTTGATCTATGAACTCAACCCCAAGGAGAACCGATATGTCCGGACTTACCGTCACAGAGAAGGAACATTGAAAGAACCGCATCGCGCGACGAATCGAAAAGCGGATCGAGGGAATAACCGCCTCGGACGCCAACTTCTTCGACCGCATCGAACGTGAGGCTCGACAACGGGCGCTGGAGTCGCTCAGCCTGGACAAGTATCAGGCAGAACTCGAAGACTGCCAGCGGCAAAAGGACGCCCTGGAAAAGCGTGAGAAGCAGATTCACCGGGCTATGCTCGCCAAGGTGCGAGGTGTTAATCCAGACGACCTGGACGACTGCTACTCTTATCGGCATGATTCGGAAGTCGCCAACGCTGTCAAACGACGCAAGGACATCCACGAAGAGGAGCTTCTCGGCGAATGCGAACTCGGACAGCAGGTCCTGAAACTGCGACACGAGCAAGACGAGTTATTGGACGTGGTATGGCTGGCAAGTTCAGGAAGACAAATACGCGATTTGTGGGCCAAAGTGGCTGAGCTTCTCGGCGACGAGCAGACCCAGCTTCAACGGGATGCCCTGGCCATTGAACCACTCGCACAAGAGTAGTTTGTCAGTGTGCTGAGAAGTTGTGATGTTACGAACCAAGAGGAGATTGTGAAAGTGGGAGCCAGACAGAAGCTCAACGTGGTCTACATCTGGGGCATCTTGATTCTTGCCGGAATCGTCGGCTGCTTGGCAGGATAGTGGACGGTGGCTTTGATTGCCGGAGGTGTACTGGCAGCCTGTGCCCTTTATGATGGAGGGATTCGGCCGGGAAGTGGAAGATAACGTGGTTGGTCTAGCTGGTTTTCGCCCCGTCCGCGTGCTGTCGGTTTGATGGCTACGCGGGCGGGGTGATTTGGTTTCGGCTTGCCTGCGTCAGTGTGTCTTTTCTTTAGCTATTGGCCGTACGGTCGAAGCATTGGGCCGAAGTCCAACGGCTGACTGCGATTGTCACAATGCCCCCACTGGGCGGATTCTGATGTCACCTGCGTCAAGCCCCGCCCCCCATAGGAATGTTTCACGTAGGGTGGTTAGATGGGACAGCGTCCAACGTTTGATCTAAGCGTCGGCCCGCTTGCGGGGCGTCCGCTTGAGCGAATGGTTTAGGCGTATGTCTGAAGCAGCAATTTGAATGACTGTTCACGGATTGGTTGGGTGTGGCTAGACTGTCGGAGCCTCAATTGCGTGATGCATCTCTTGCCGTCTTCATCGCCAGTTGAAAAACGTTCACTGGAAAGGGAACTGGCTCGCCAGAAATCGTGGAGGCGAGTCTGAGTGGGGCGCCACGCATTGCAATTGACACAATACCTGTGGATCGCGCACTGGGGTCGTCGGAAGCCATCAGGTCAATCATCCGTTCGACGAGCACGTTTGCGAGACGTATGGTTTGCTGAAGTGAATCAAGTGCGAATCCCATTGCCGGGACACCTGGTTCATACCGAAGTTCTGAAGGACGTTTTTCTTCTGGATTGTCTGGTAGAAGCATCTTCAGACCAGAGACGCCTCCGGCACCGTTGAACGCGATGCAGTTCGAAAGAATTATCGCTTTGTGGCTCGTTTGATCTCGATAGCCCTTGATCTTTAGACCAACTTGTTCCCAGTACGATAGAAGGGTTGTTTGAACTTGCGGATCAAGCTTCGGATACTTGCTCTTTGCTATTCCGCCTGCAAGATCTTTCATGCTCGCTGGCAAGCTCAAATTGCGGGGACATCGACTGATATACGGAACCAGGGCATCAATAGCTCGTCGTGCACAGAACAGGTAGAAATCGATAGCGAATGATAACGGATCAACCTTGTCGGGAGGGAGAATTACTTGAGTGTGCGGGCCCGCACTTGGTGCAGCGAGCACAGTTACAGCTTCGACACGCGTGGCTTCCAGTTGTCGAATCGCAGTGCATGCTCCTCTCAGATAGTAGGGCAACTGCTCTGTTTGGCGTTGCATGCCAGACACTCTATCTGCGGGTGTTTTTGCAAGCAGCAGCCTGTCGAGTGTCCCAAGATTGGGAATGATGTCGTGCTGGGACGGAAGGGCATCTGTCACTGGTGACACCTCTTGGAAGATCTTGCTGCGAGACAGATGATACGGGCGACTAACGCTGTGTTCAGCCGCGTGCGGGCCATCCCGTGGCGGCTGGAACCATTGTACCACGTTTCTGCTTTCTTGGCACGCCGAGGGACCACCCCGGCAGTACGGCGGCTTCAACGACTGGTTATAGGGCGTACTATTGGACCATGTGAAAGCATTCGTGCGTAATGTACTTGTCGAGAAACTCTGGTGTACAACAGTGGCGGTTTGCCGTTTTGTACAAGCACTCGTATTGAATTACGTGTAGACCGGCGTGGTCATCTGCATCAAGAGGAATCTCACCGTTCAGGTCGATGACGCCGTTGAACTCAGCGGCGATGTGTCGTGCAAGGCGAGCAAGGATCTCGTGGTCGATGGGATCGTTGCACATCGCAGCGAACGTGATTGACGACGTAGGTGTAACCCCAAACGCATCGCTGATTTGGGCAAGTTCATCAGCAGAGTAACCAAACGAAAGTGGTTTACGGTCGCATGCGACTGAACAGATGAAAGGGCGGGCTCCGAACGACTTTGAGCCGCCGATAGGCACAGTAGACGTTACGAAGAAATCGTCTCCACACACATCGTCGCTAGTCGCGTGAATAACATTGCCGAGAAAGTCTGCCTGGGCCGGAGTCAGTTCGTGGGAGAGCAGAACTGTAACTGTCGGTCCCGCCATGTCGTTCACTAGCCCTATAACTTGGTCTTAGACTGACCCGTGTGTCACCTATAGACTGCTTCTTGCAGCCTATCATGCTGCGGGGCTATTCCGTATCTCCAGTCGTTGCAGACAGTTACGCAGCTACGTGCCATCCTGGGGCGCGTTAGGCTGTTTCGGTCTAGCACCGGGCTGGGCCGCTTGGTGCGTACGTGGCCATTTCCAGCATTAGAACCGCTCGGCATCGAAGGGGCAAGGACCTCCGTGGTATCAGCGGTGGCGGCCAAATACCTTTGCCTTCAGGACCGTCGTGATCCGCCACTCGGCTGCAATCGATTGTTATCCGATTTGTGTGGAGTTCCCGGGATCGTTCCCACGGGCAACCATCTCAGATGCAACAGGATACCAGTAGGATTCGATCCAGTCATCTCCGATTGGCGCAATTCGATCAACCGTCCAACCCGCATCACGCATTGAATAAAGCATTGAATCAGCAGCAACCGCATTGGTCGAATGGATCAGAACGGGAGATTTCGCCATCTGTGTAATGAGGAAGTTCGACGCGTCACGTCCATCTCCCGGATCAGGTTCATCCGGCGAATCTGTGAATAAGTCATGATCGAGGCAGATTAGATCGGGGGCTTCAGTCAACGCCCAGTATGCACCAATGAATTCGGGAGCAGTTCGTAAGACATTCAGGACGGCATTGGGATGGTGACGAGCGAGGATTGCGCGGAAACGCTGAATGCGTTCGAGATCATCTTCGAGCATCAGCAACCGTTTCATCTCATGCGCCGTCGCTGTATTTCAATCGGATAACTCCATTATTCTACACAGAATCTCCATTTGCCGGGGACGTGAGCCCCGGGGATTCCGACAGTATAGTGGCGTAATGCGTGGGTAGTCAACTACTTGCGCCGACTTGCCCGTGGGGGGTGTTTTGCCGAGGCGTCGAACGGACTAACGTAACACCTGGATTACCGCGGTTATATTGATGTGTATAACACGGAGATCGTGTTATCTTTGAGGGCAAGATCGGCCGTCGGGCGAGTCCCGAAATACCTTGGGAAAACGACGCATCTGAGAGATTAGACGGCGGACGAGTTCCCGGCACAACCCTGCCACCCATGAGGGGCGTTGCCGTTTTTTGGTGGGGCCTGCTGGAAAGGTCCGGTGGTGTTTCAGGGCGCGTTCCTGTCAATCTCTTGCTTCTTTCTCATGCCTGAAAGCAAGTGAAGATGAGCCTGCTCGGCTTGTGGTGTTTCACGCCAAATGGCACATCGGCTAAGGTAGGGTAGCGATCTTCTCTGAACCCATTACCATAAGGCGTAAGGAGGACGATCGATGCGTGAAACGAATAGACGGCAATAGTGATCGTGCCTGGTGACGGCGGTTTGGTCGTATGGCTGTGAACGACAAGACGCCACAAAACGATCGGAGGGTTTGCAACTCTCGCCAACGGTTTCCGTGGAGCAAATCGTAACCGTGCTGGCCCACCTTCACCAATCCGAAAAGTCCCATCAAATCACGGTTTACGGGGCCAGCGTGGCCCTTCTCATCGGTGCCCCGGTTTGGTAATGTTACGAGTATCGTCGTACCTGCCTGCCAAGTGGACCCTCCGGGGAGGGGGCTTGATGCCCAAGCTGGATGAATACGTGCGAATCGCGGAAGCGGCCGAGTATCTCGGCGTTTGCCGCAATACGCTTCGCAACTGGGGACGTACCGGCAAGATCCGGGAACATCGGCCCCCGGTAAACAACTACCGGCTTTTCAAGATCAGCGACTTAGACAAATTGCTCAAGATGACAGAACGATCCGCCGCGAAGACGGCCAAGGCAAAGTAGGGGATTGAAGGCGACGAATAATGGCTCCAATCACGGAAGAAATTGCTCCCGGCCAAGTTGCCCGCGTTCGGCAACGAATCTGGCCCGTCGAAGAGGTTTTCAAATCTCGCCGTTCGGCCGACAGTGCATTGGTCCGCCTGTCGTGTGTCGACGACGACAACCAGGGCCAACCGCTGGAAGTCCTTTGGGAAAAGGAACTCGATCCGCAAGTTCTCACCGGCGAGGCGTGGGAAGCGGTCGCGTCCAAAGAGTTCGATGATTCCCACCTATTCGCAGGCTACCTGAACACGCCGAAGTGGCATTGCGTAACGTCGACCGACCCAAAACTGTTTCAGTCGCCGCTTCCACGACCCACACGAGAAGTCACCGGAGATCCAGAAGCTCCGCACCTTCACGACGCGATGGATCGAGCGGTGCTGGAGGCTTACGGCTGGGACGACCCCGCCGGGACCGCCCGTTGCGAGTTCCTGCTCGACTACGAGGAGAAGAACGACGAACCGGGCGGCAAGAAGTCCAAGAAGAAAAAGCCCTGGCGTCTCCGCTGGCCCGACGACTTCCGCGACGAAGTCCTCGCCCAGCTGCTCGAACTGAACGAACAACGCCACAAAGAAGAACTCCCCGCTGGCCAGGGAGCAGCGAATGAGATCGCAGGCGACCGCAAGAAGCCAAAGAAGCGCACAACCGCGAAGCGGAAACCGGCGAAGGGACAGCAGAAGTTATTCGGCTAGGCAGCCAGCGACGAATAACACAATAAATCAAGCACACTTAGTCGAAAAGGGAATACGATGACAGAGGAGAAAGCCGGGAAACTTGCAGCGCTGACCGAACCGGTGCAGTCAGATCCACCACCCGAGGAGCATATTGAAGGCCTAGGTGACGCCGAAGATAGCGGTCTAGGCGATTATCCTATCGACACGCTACTCATTCGAAAGGAGACACGCACGGTCTTTGATGTGGTCCGGCGGATTGGCACCGGCGGCTTCGTCTTGAATCCGGACTTTCAACGCGACTTTGTGTGGGACGTCACAAAGCAAAGCAAGCTCATTGAGTCCGTCATCATGCGGATTCCATTGCCAGTTTTCTATTTGGCCGAGGACCCCGAGGGCAAGACGATTGTGGTGGACGGCCTCCAACGCTTATCTACGTTTCGCGACTTCTTGGAGAACAAGCTTTCGCTGAAGCTGCCGCACCAAGAAAGTCTCAACAAGAAAACGTTTGAAGAACTATCGGCGAAACTGAAAAACCGTGTCGAGGACTGTAATCTGGAGTTGTATATCATTGACTCGAAGGTCCCGGAGCAGGCCAAGCTCGACATTTTCGAACGGGTCAACAGTGGCGCACTGCTGACTCGCCAGCAAATGCGAAATTGTCTCTACATGGGGTCGGCCACTCGATGGCTCAAGGATGAGGCATCCACCGAGTTGTTCCGCGAAGCAACAGGGGGCAGCCTTGACGCCAAGAAGATGCGGGACCGCGAGTTTGTGAACCGCTTCTGCGCTTTTTTCTTGCTCGGCGTCGAGGGCTACAAGAAGGCGGATATGGATGATTTCCTTGCAAGGGCACTTGAGAAGATGAATGAGATGGATAAGAACGAGTTGGATGAATTGTCAACGCACTTCTGTCTCGCGTTGAAGAACAACCATGACCTCTTTGATCGTCACGCCTTTCGCAAGCACACGCCAGGTCAAACTAAGCGAAGCGTTGTCAACGCCTCACTGTGGGATGTCATGTCGACCGGCTTGGCACATTATCCAATTGAATTGGTGATGGACAAAGCTGACGAATTACGTGAGGCGTTCTATCCTCTATTGGATGATAGCGACTTCATCGACGCGATCACTTTCAGCCCAAACAGCACCAACAAGGTGAAGACTCGATTTGAAATGGCAGACAAGATGTTCAAGGAGGTGCTCGGTGATTACTAGAATCGATCTGGAACTGTTCAAGTGCTTCAAATTGCTCAAGCTGCCACTTGGACCGTTGACTCTGCTTTCCGGCGCAAACGCATCCGGCAAGTCGACTGTGTTGCAGGCATTGGTACTGCTGCATCAGACGATCCTCGACCATGAATGGTCCACGCGGCTGCAACTGAATGGTTCAGAAATTGAACTGGGAACGGTCACCGATGTTGTCGACAAGGTTCATGGGCGTCGCGAGTTCAGTATCGGGCTCGTGGATGACGATTGCACGGTAAAGTGGGCGTTTCACTATGTCGAAGACAAACAGTCAATGTCGGCTGCGGTCGCGTCGGTTGACGTCAACGGGCAGTTCGTTCAAAAGCCTGAAAGACTTCGTTTCCTTTTCCCAGAGCCATTGGGACCAGTCAAGAGTCTTGCCGAGCGACTGCGCACGTTGACATATCTGACCGCTGAACGAGTGGGGCCACGTGATGGCTATGACTTGCAGGACCCCAGCGCCACGCAGGTTGTCGGGCCGCGTGGTGAGAATGCGGTTGGCCTCTTGCATCAGCAACGGGACTCGGTAGTTCTACCGTCACTTGTATTGAAATCTGAGCCTCCAACACTGTTCAAGCAGGTTGAGGCACGCATGAACACGTTCTTTCCCGGCACGTCTTTGGTCGTGCAGCACGTTCCTCAAACAAACATCGTCACACTGGGATTGAGGACTTCGGATGCAACTGATTTTCATCGCCCTGTGAATGTCGGGTTCGGGCTTACGCAGGTTCTGCCAATCATCGTAGCGGCTCTTGCGGCAAAAGAAGGCGACCTGCTGCTGATCGAGAACCCCGAGGTACACCTGCATCCTGCGGGGCAAGCCATGATGGGGCAATTCCTGACGGAAGTTGCCGCTACCGGCGTGCAGGTATTGACGGAATCCCACAGCGATCATGTCCTGAATGGCATCCGAAGAGCGGTAAAGGGTGAGGAACTACCACCAGAAGAAGTTGCATTGCACTTTTTCAAACCCCGGGATGAAGAAGGTGACCAGGTCACGAGCCCCACGTTGGATGCTTCGGGCAACATTGACCGCTGGCCCGATGGTTTCTTCGATCAGTTTGACAAAGACATCAACCACTTCGCTGGGTGGGGGGAGTGAAGTGGACTTTCTAATGAATGACCTCTCTGTCCATGGCCAGTTCCACGGCGCCGATGAGTTCTTCGGTGCTGTTGACAAACTGATGGAAATTCGTAGAGAAATCAAACGCCTTGGCTCCGAGCTATTTTGCCATCGTGGGGTGGCAGCCGCGCAGGTTACTGCCGACGTCACAATGCCGCAGGTGATTCAAGGTATGCCGTTTGAAAAACAACGTGCTTGGATTCAGTGGCTGACAAAACAGGGACCGTACTGGATGGATGCCCGACAGCATGGCGAAGACGAATGGCTGGAAACGGGCGTTGAGCAGGTTGTTACGGACACAGCAATCGGCGAGGCTGCGTATTGCAGGTTGCATGGATTGGATCGCGAGCTTGTAAGCGTCGATCCATCAAACTGGTTACGGAGTCCGATCACCGTAACCTGGAAGAAAGACGATGAAACTGCTCACACAACCGACATCGCCAACCATTGGACGCTGGCAACAGTGTCGCGGAGTTTGAAAGACTCACCGCCGAGTTTCGATTCGTGGGATTCGCTGGAACAACATGTGCGTAGAGCATGTGACAGGCTGACGTTTGCTAACGATGCCTTCGCTCCGCTGAACGGCCATCCGTTCGTGCATGGCGCGGCCGAACGAATTCAGATTCTCCACGACACGCTCAATGAGTTTCGTGGCTGTTTCGATGTCAATGGCAACCGCACGACAGAAGGCGACCGGATTCACGCAGACCACTTCACCGGCGAGAAGGCGTGGTTTTCCGGCTCGTCGGCGACTGAGAAGAACGATTTCAGGTCGGAATTGACTTTCCCGCACCCACACGAACCGGGCAAGTATCTGTTCTGCCCGTGGCATGGGAAGGTCAAGACGCCACAAATCAGGATTCACTTTTCGTGGCCGGTGTCATCTAGCACCCCCTTGTACATCGTGTATGTCGGCCCAAAGATCACAAAGCGTTGAGAACGCGCCCTCCAGAGGAAGATAGCAGGATACCTTGATTGTTGTCGCCAGCATCGCCGATCAGCCACTATTCTGCGATTCTCATGACGCGCGCCCAGTCTGTCTCAATCCGTGTCCATCCGGACGCTGGGAAAACGACCGCGATCTTCCCCTTGGTCGCTTGCCCTCGCATGAAATGGCAGTTATTTTGGGGAGGGTCGCTGTGGCAAACAAGTGCAAAGAGGAGCAGTTTTCTTGGCCGTTGTAGGGATTGATCTGTTTGCTGGGGCGGGTGGATTGTCGCTTGGAGCGGCGACGGCAGGGGTGCGCATTGACGTTGCCATCGAATGGGATCCTCGCGCCGCAATGACCTATCAGAGAAACCACTTGGATACGAGAGTCCTTGTAGAGGACGTCACGCAACTGGACTCGGTTTCAGCCGGTGTCCCTACTAATAATCCCGTCTTCCTTTGCTGTCAAGGACTTGCGTCATTTGCCCTTCCGCCCGCCATCAAGCTAGAATGGTCGATTTCCACGATGAACGAGGGCGCGAAAATGGGCATATTGACGGCTGTCGCTCCCAAAAACTCCGTCCGCCTTATTCTGCAAGGTGTTATGCCATTTGGAAAGGCTGAGGCCTGCCAGAAAGCGACCAAAGCAAAAACGACATGATGTCGTTTTTGATCCTCAAACGAGTCCGGACGTTTTCCCCGGAATGCAAGGGAACAACCGGCAACGCCAACAGTACGTCACTGGTCGAAGTTTGGACCCTTAAGGGACTGAAGTCCAGGTCCCGGACATTCTTTCCCACGCTTCAGCCGGTTCCGCTTCCCGGCTGCGACTCGTTTGGGCACCGATGATGATCCAGTTGAAGTGATTCCCCTCAGGGGCAAAAACGACATGATGTCGTTTTTGGCCGAGTAAAACACGACGCCTCATGATAGACCTCTGTGCAAATGGTCTTTTCCTCGTTCGCCCCGTCCACGTGTGCTGTCTGTTTGATGGCTACGCGGGCGGGGCATTTTGTCGTTTCCGCTCGCCCGTGCCGGTGTGTCTTTTCTTTAGCTATTGGCCGTACGGTCGAAGCATTGGGCCGAAGTCCAACTGCTGACTTCGATTGTCACAATGCTCAAACCGGGCGGATTCCGGCGTCACCTGCGTCAAGACCGCCCCCCCCGAAGGGATGTTCCGCGCAGGGTGGATTTGACACAAGAAGGTGCGTTCTGTAAGCTGATGTACAGTCCGCGTTCCAACCATGAACCATAAGGGAGTCCGAAATGAAACTCGCAATCTCGACCTCGCCACAC
>CAYYOX010000210.1:0-2554 GCA_964473065.1 uncultured Planctomycetaceae bacterium
GTGTTGGACATCATCGAGCCGGACGGCACGTTCGTTCCCAACGACACGCTGGCCGACGCCGAGCAGGGCATTATTCTACTGATCACCGGCCCGAACATGTCGGGCAAGAGCACCTACATCCGCCAGGTGGCTCTGTTGACCTTGATGGCCCAGATCGGCAGCTTCGTGCCGGCCAAGGAAGCCACGATCGGCATCGCCGACCGGATCTTTGCCCGCGTGGGGGCCAGCGACGAGCTCTCGCGCGGTCAAAGTACGTTCATGGTCGAGATGACCGAGACGGCCCGAATCCTCAACACGGCCAGCAAGCGGAGTCTGGTGATTCTCGACGAGATCGGCCGCGGCACGAGCACCTACGACGGCATTTCGCTGGCTTGGGCGGTGGTCGAGTACCTGCACGACCACATCGGCTGCCGAACGCTGTTTGCCACGCACTATCACGAGTTGACCGACCTGGAGAAATCACTCGACGGGATCAAGAACCTCAACGTGGCGGTCCGCGAGTGGCAGGACGACGTGGTCTTCCTGCACAAAATCGTCGACGGCTCGGCCGACAAGAGCTACGGGATCCACGTCGCCCGCTTGGCCGGCGTGCCCAAGGAAGTCGTCGAACGCGGCAAGGATATTCTGGCCGAGTTGGAAGCCAAGCACCTCGATGCCGAAGGCCGACCGAAGATCGCCCGCCACGCGGCGCGTCCCGACGGCCAGATCCAAATGACCCTTTTCGGCCCCTCCGACCATCCGCTGCTGGACGTGGTACGCCAAACGAACCTCAACGACCTAACGCCCCTACAAGCCATGCAATTGATCCAGCAGTGGCAAGAAGAGTTGGCGAAAGAGAAGGGATCGTAGGGTGGGTCGAATCGCCCAACAACCGCAACACGCACAAAGAAAGATCATTCCCATGCATAAGACCTTCTTGCCGACCGTTGCCATCCTGGTAGGCTTTTGCTTCTTCCCGGCTCTCGGACATGGCGCTGAAACACCCAACGTGCTTGTTGTCCTGGCCGATGATTTGGGGTTCTCCGACCTGGGCTGTTATGGCGGGGAGATTGCCACGCCCAACTTGGACCGTCTGGCGGCCGGGGGACTGCGGTTTACGCAGTTTTATAACACGGCCCGATGCTGGCCCACCCGCGCGGCCCTGTTGACCGGTTACTATGCCCAACAAGTGCGGCGCGACACGTTGCCGGGCATCCGCAGCGGCAGCGGCGGAAAACGGCCCGCCTGGGCTCGGCTGTTGCCCGACATGCTGCGACCGCTGGGCTATCGCTCCTATCACTCGGGCAAATGGCACATCGACGGAAAGCCCTTGGCCGGAGGCTTCGATCGCTCGTACAATCTGAGCGACCAGAATCGCTTCTTCAGTCCGCGTTCCCATTGGAAAGACGATGAGAAGCTGCCGCCGGTCGAGCGCGACTCGGGCTACTACGCGACCACGGCCATTGCCGACCATGCCCTCGAGTGCCTCAAGGAACATGCCGAGCAACACGCGGGCAAACCGTTCTTCCACTACCTGGCGTTCACCGCGCCCCACTTCCCGCTGCACGCACTGCCCGAAGACATCGCTCGCTACCGCGACAAATACCGCACAGACTGGGAGGTCATTCGCGAGCAACGTTGGCAACGGTTGCAAGCCATGGGTATCGTCGAGGGCAAGCTTTCGGCCGTGGAACGTAACGTCGGGCCGCCTTATCATTTCCCTGAGGCGATCGAGAAACTCGGGCCCGGCGAGGTCAATAGGCCGTTGCCTTGGGCGGAGCTTACCGACCAACAACGTGAGTTTCAGGCCGCCAAGATGGCCATCCATGCGGCGATGGTCGACCGCATGGACCGCGAGCTGGGCCGCGTGTTGGACCAGCTTCGCACGATGGGTGTCTTCGAGAATACGCTGATCTTCTTCCTTTCCGACAACGGGGCCAGTGCGGAGATTATGGTCCGAGCCGACGGCCACGACCCGGCAGCCGAGCCCGGTTCGGCCGCCAGCCACCTTTGCCTCGGGCCCGGCTGGTCGACCACCTGCAACACGCCCTTTCGCCGCCACAAGACGTGGGTTCACGAAGGCGGCATCGCCACGCCGCTGATCGCCCATTGGCCCAAGGGGATCGCCGCGCGTAATGAACTGCGTCGCAACCCGGGGCACGTGATCGACCTTGTGCCAACGATCCTCGAAGTGGCCGGCGGGCGTCGCTTCGAGCAATGGAAAGGGCAACCGGTCCCGCCACCGCCCGGCAAGAGCCTTGCGTCAGTCTTCGCCAAGGACGACACGGTGTCGCGAGATTATCTTTGGTGGTTCCACGGGGGCAATCGGGCCATCCGCGTCGGCGACTTCAAGCTCGTGGCCGCCGCCGGTGGACCGTGGGAACTGTTCGAGCAAGTTCACAAGGATCAGGTCATCGCCGAGTTGGATCTTTCCCTAGACAGAGGCTTCGACGATACGCTGGACCTGGCAAAATTGAAGGCGCTCATCCTCGAGTTGGAGCAGTTGAAGGCGACCGTCGATGCCGAACTGCTTCAGTTCAACCAACAACGGGATTAGTTTGCATACAAGCATCTA
>CAYYOX010000210.1:2564-10429 GCA_964473065.1 uncultured Planctomycetaceae bacterium
ACCGGGCCGAGACCAATAACCGCGCCGCACAGCATCCCGAGAGGGTCCGCAAACTAGAGCAAGCCTGGAAAGAACAGCTGGAGCAATGTCGCAAACTGGCCGCCACGGATGATTAGTTCGCAGCCCGTAGGCTGGGTCGAGGCACGAAGACGCACGCGTAAAGAAGGGCAATACGTGCCAAAGCACCCGAACACCCTGGCCGCATGGCGGCCGATCCGCTATAATCACCGGATTCCACGATGCCCCGATAGATTCTCGAAGGGAGAACGTGCAAATGGATGAGATTGCGGCCGAAATCCTCAGCAAGACGAATTTCAGCACGATCGACTGGGTGATCGTCATCTGCTATCCGTTGATCTCGCTAGTGATCGGCATCGTCGCCAGCCGGTATGTTTCCAGCATGAGCGATTTCGTTTGTGCAGGCCGATCGTTGGGGACCTGCCTGGGAATCGCCACGCTAACGGGCACCGAGTTGGGGCTGATTACGGTCATGTACAACGCCCAGAAAGGGTTTACCGGCGCGTTCGCCGCCTTCCACATCGCCCTGGCCGCGGGGATCATCACGTTCATCGTGGGGGCCAGCGGGTTTATCCTCTACCGGCTCCGCGAGATGGAGGTGATGACCATCCCCGAGTTCTACGAGCGTCGCTTCGGCAGAAAGACACAAATCCTCGGCGGCATCATGATGGCCTTCGGAGGGATCCTCAACATGGGGCTTTTTTTGAAGGTCGGGTCGATGTTCCTCGTAGGCATTACCGGGATGTCGGGCCAAGCCTGGGCCTTGCCCGCCGTGATGATCTTTCTGCTCACGCTCGTGCTGATCTACACCTGCCTGGGCGGGATGATCTCGGTCGTGTTGGCCGACTATGTGCAATTCGTCGTGCTCTCACTCGGGCTGTTGCTGACCACCGTTCTGGCCATCAACAAACTGGGGTGGGACAACATCTTCTCGACCGTCGAGAACTTGGCGGGCGAAGAGGGTTTCAATCCGGTCTTGGAAGGCAGCGGTTTCGGCGTCGAGTATATTGTGTGGATGGGGTTCATGGGGCTGGTCGGCTGCGGAATTTGGCCTACGTCAGTAGCACGAGCTTTAGCCGCCAAGAGTCCCGCGATAGTCAAGAAGCAGTTCATGTTCGGATCGCTCTCCTACATGATTCGGTTTTTGATTCCGTGTTTCTGGGGTATCTGTGCGTTGGTGTTCATTACGACCCAGGATCCGCAACTCAACGAGCTCTTCTTCCCCGAGGGCTTCCCGCCGCCGAAAGACGTCGAAGCGGTCGATAACCTTTTTGCGATGCCGATCTTCCTGGGCCGCATTCTGCCGCCGGTGGTCATCGGCATCATCTCGGCCGGCATGATCGCCGCGTTCATGTCGACGCACGATAGCTACCTGCTGTGCTGGAGTTCCGTGCTGACCCAAGACGTATTCGCGCCGCTGTTGGGCGATCGGCTCACGCCCAAGGGCCGAATCGCGTTGACGCGTGTGTTGATCGTCTTGATCGGCCTGTATGTTCTCTACTGGGGGTTGGTTTACACCGGAGAAGACGATATCTGGGACTACATGGCCGTGACCGGTGCGATCTACTTCACCGGGGCCTTTGCCCTGTTGCTCGGTGGACTTTACTGGAAACGGGCCAGCTCGACCGGCGCCTTCCTGGCGCTGCTGGCCGGCTGCACGGCCATTTTGGGACTGGGGCCCGTGCAAATTCGAATCGGTTATCTGCTGACCAACCTGGGGAGCCTTTCAACCACACTGCTGGACGCGTTTGCACGGATCCCCGGCGTTTCGCCCGATAAGGTCAACCCGAACTGGCTCCTGGTCGACATTCCCAGCGACCGGGTCGGCTTGATCAGCATCGCGGCCACGATCGGTGCGATGGTTCTCGGCTCGTTATTTTTCCCCGATCGCAAAAGCGACTCGACTCAAACCGTGTGAGGTAAGCCATGATCTACTGGATCTACTTGTGGAAATTCGTCCTGATCGCCGCGCTGGTCCTGTTCGGCGTCATGGCTGTTTGGGTGACGATCGGCGGATACTTCGACATCAAAGAGCTCTTTGCCAGCATACGCGAGAGCCATGCGGCGGACGAACAAGACGACTAAATCGGGAAGAAAAGGTGTCAGGGCCAACGCTGGTCGATTCGGCGAACTTGCGCAAAATCGCGACGGCCGGCGTCCAGCGGCGTGCGGTCGTCGAGCTCGAAGACCACGTGATGCACGCGGGGGGGCAAGTCGCTGATCGTGCAGGGCGTGCGATAAGGATTCCCGTCGGCGTCCCGTTGCAGCTTGCCGTCGAGGTAGACCGTGGCCTCGAAAGGCTGCGTGATGAAATTGACGTGCGCAGGCCTTGGCCGCGCGATCCACAACCCAAGCATCAGCAGCCCGCAGGCTATGGCGGCGGCCGTGACAAGCGTTCGGCGACGAATGCCCCCGGGCGGGCGTTTCGGCGTACGCGGCTTGCTTTCCAGTTCGGCCAGCATCTTCGTAGCGTCCGAGAACCGCTGCATGGGGTCCGGCTCGCAGGCGCGCAGAACCAATTGGTGCAGCCGCCGCAGCGCGGGGTCTTCTAGGATCCGCGACGCTTGCCGGCCACAACTCGGGAAACGGTCGGCCGGCAGACCGGTCAGCATCTCGTAGATCACCAGCCCGGCGGCGTAGACGTCGGCGCGAGCGTCCATCCGACCGTCGGGCGGCATATACTTGGCCGTCCCCACGCGCGAGACCTGGGGCCCGGCTTCGGCCAACAGCCCGAAATCCCCCAGCTTCAGTTCCCCGCCGACGAACAGGCAATTGGCCGGCTTCACATCGCGGTGGACCATGCCCGCCTCGTGCAAGGAGGCCAAGCCGGCCAGAAGCTGCCGCGCATTGCGAAGACATTCCTCGGCACCCAACGGGCTTTCCTGCAAGCGGCTCGAGAGGGTCGCCGGGCAATAGCTCGGATCGGCCGACGCGGGTTTGCCCGAGATGTCGTCCGCCAGGTCCATCACGTAGTAGAGCAGTTCGGCCGTCTTGGCGATGTGATGGATGGGCAACAGGTTCGGATGCCTGCGATGAACGTTATCCTCCAGCCGGACGATCGAGCTGATCTCCCGGCCGGCCCAATCCCGTTTGCCGGAAGCTCGCAACGGGATGACCTTGACCGCCCGCAAACGCCGCGTGGCACGATTCACCGCCAGCCACACGCGCCCAAACCCGCCCTCGCCGATCGGCCGCAGCAGATCGAAGTCGGGAATCTCCGGCGGCCTTGCGTCGTCTTCGATCATGTTCGGGATCTCCTATCGCGAGAGCATGGTCGTTTCGATTCGCGTGGCCAGCGACCGTTCGACGGCCGGGTCCGCGCGCCCGTGCAGCGTCTGCTTGACCTGTTCGGACAATTGCCCGTCGGAGCGATAGGCCGCGCCGAGCCGCTGTAGGCGCTCGAACACCTTCTTCCGCGTGCGCGAGACGGTGCTGCGGCTGAGCCCAAGATGGGCGGCCACCTTGTTGACCGGAAGTTCATCGATCGTGGTCATCTCGAACGCCAAATAGTTTCGCGGATCCATCTCCCGCCGAACAACTTCCAACAGGATCCACAGCAAGGCCTGCTCGAAGGCCGTTTCCCAGATCGTGTCGGCCGCGGGCTGCTCGGCCGCCGGTTCCGGTTGCGCATCGGAAGCGTCGCCTCCGCGCGCCCGCGCTCGCCCAGACGGACGGCGTCGTAATTCGGCCACCTGATTGCGAACGACGGTGGCCAACCAGTCGCGAAACCGGCCGCGGCCCGGGTCGTAGCGAAAGACATCCTTGCGCTCGAACAGTTTGAGCATCACCTCCTGCACGACCTCTTCGGCCGTATGGCACGAGCAACCGCGACGCGACGCATAGCCATGGATCAGCAACCCATAGTGCCCAAAGAACTCGTCCCAAGCCATCCCATCCCGGGCGTCGCTCAGTCGATTCAGCAAGGTTGCCGAGGTGGAGCTATTCATCGCGATCCTACAAGGGCACGTGTGATTGCAAGTCTCTACGCACAGGGCAGTTGCGTCGTTCGGCCGATTTCCGCGAGAATTCGTGCGACATTCCCACTGCCCGGCGCATATCTACTATAGCAACAATCGGCCGCCGATGAAACCTACAAAGCCGCGACCGTTGGTCGCGCCCCCTATAAAGCCGCGACCGGTGGTCGCGCCCAATGACGAAGGAAACACAGTCCCTGGCCGCATTCCGGCGCGACCAACGGTCGCGGCTTTATACAAGAGGGGGCACTCGCGACCCACCCGGCGGATAGTATCCGACATTCCGACCCAATTACAATAGGGAGAAAACGACCCATGCTCTCAAAACGAACCCTAATTGCCGCCGCGCTGATTCTGCTGCCCATCGGCGCCGTAGCGGCGCTGATCCAAGCGGCCGACGATCCGCCGACCGAACTCTACGTCCGCACCACCCCGGCCGGGGCTACTCTCTTCCTAGACGGCAAGAAGCTCGGCACCTCGCCCGATATCTTCGAGGTCGCGCCGGGCAAGCACGAACTGCTCAGCGTCTTAGACGGATACAAATCGGTCAAGCGCGACGTGATGGTTCCCGCGACCAGGATTAAGCGGCTCCTGTTGCAACTCGAAAGCGTCTCTTCACGCGAGTCCCTCGAGTCGGCCGGGCCGCTCCCGGCAGGGAAATTCGGACTGTCGTCCGAGAAGGCAACGACCAGCAAGATCGCGCCTGACAACTCGACCGTGAAGGCCGCGCGAGTCCAGCGGATCCTGCGGGATTATGCGGAAGCGGTCTGGGGCGAGTTGCCCGACAAGCTGCGCGGGGTGAAGCCGGAGGAAAACGAGGAGATCATCGCACGCGTCACGTCCAAGTTGGCGGCCCGGCACATCATGCCGCACGTCGACTTGCTGGCGGCTCATTATCTCGAACAATTGCCCAAGGCCGATCCGATCAACCCGTCGCAATGGAAGGTCAAATTGCAGCAGACGCCACCCAGTCGCGAACTCGAAGGGCCCCTGGGGCAAATCTTGGCTTGGCATCCGACCGCCATGGCCAGCTTCTATTGTGACCAGATGCTCGTCAGAGAACTCGGCGCCGAGTCGTTCGCCAAGCTGTCTGTGTTGCGCTCGTGTGGTCCCGTGAATAGTGTCGCCCTGAACGCCCAGATCGACCGGCCGGTCATCGCCACGCTCTTGGGCAATGAGATGATCGTCGTGCATCTGGAACGGGCGGATGGTACCGTCTATCGCTGTCGGGAAGTGCAGTGGTTGGCGGCCGACGTCAGCACTTCACAAAAGTTCTCGCTGTCGCCGCCAAACGCTTCCCAGGCTCAAAAACTGGTCCGCGAGTTCCGCTTGTCTGCCTGGCGCCATTGTTACCCGAAACTGAACGAACTCGGCGTCAACCAGATTGCGTATAGGGTTCACGAAATGGGCGACACGTACTTCAAAGGCAATGCGGACGAATTGCGCCGGGAAGCGACACGTATCCTCAATAAGCTGCCCACGGCCGCGCCGATCGATCGCTCGAAGTGGGTCTCCCGATTCTCCGAGGCAGAGAAAGAGATGTCGTCCCGCCGGCTAAAGATAATGGCGGAAAGGATGCCTCCCATGCCGTATTTGTCCCAGGGATGGGATCCCGTAGTGTTGGCACGCTCCATACGGATGCAATGCCGGATGAGTATCGAGGGCCCCGAAGCCTTCGGGCTGCGTGCCATGGTGGAAGCGGTAGCGATTCAACCGCTCGATACGGTTGCCGACGTCGACCCTGACTATCCGGTCCTTGTACACCGCACGGGCGACGAGATCATGATCGTCCATCTCCGCCGAACTCTCGAGGGGGCCTATGTGCCCGAAGAGCTCGAGTGGCTCGTTCGCCCGGAGAATGGGCCGTAATGAGGAAGCGCTGCAAAGCCGCAAGCGGCCTTAGCCGGCGATCCACATGCCCAGGCGATAGCCGGCGATGCGAACCACGCCCAGCGATCCGGCCAGCAACAGGACATGGGAGAGATTCATCAGAATCAATGTTCGCTGGGCTATCGGCGTGACGGCCAGCGGGATCTCGACCGCGATCACAACCGCCACACTCACCGCCACGAGAATCGACCGCCAGATCGGCCAGCCGACGCCCAGTATGGCCGCAAGACATGCCAAGGCGGTGATCGCCAAGCCGCCATCGATGAGAACTACGTCCATCTCCAATGATCGTTGCACGGCATCGCCCAGCAGTTCGCCGGGGATCATATACTGAAGCATCCCCAGCACAACCGGCACGGCCGTCATCCAAGCCAGCAGGTAACCGAGCGAAAACTGTCGTGGACCCAGGCCGTCGGTGTGCGCCTCGGACGGCGCATCTATTTCCACCAATCTCACCCCGAGGGTCCTGGCGATCATCACCCCGATCACGATCAGCAGCCCCAATCCCAACAGCATGGTGGCCCAAGGTGTCGCGGCATGAAACGGCGGTCCGCCTCCTAGCACCCAAGGCAACGCGCCGCTCCAGGCGGCCACCGTCAGGACTAGGGCGACCAACCGCCAAGGCGACGGCCTTCGCCCCAGGCCGAGCCACATCGCCATCAGGCTCACCTGACTGAACGCCAACGCAAAGAGCAGGCCCAGCGTCGGATGCGGCCATTCGGGCGGCACCCAGCGATCCATGCCAACACTCACCAACATCATGGCGTCAACCGCCACGCTCGCCAGCACCAACAGCCCGATCAGCAACCTGGATCCTCGCATGGGTGCGATTCTCACCCGAATCGCTGGCCATGGAAAGTCCCCCCCTACGGCGTGACCAGAATCTCATCGACGAAGAGCCAGGCCTTCAGGCCCGCGGCCTTATGCCAGTCCGGTATGGTCCCGATGTTCTTCGCCCGAACGCGGATATAGCGAGCCCGCAGATCCAACGGGCCGGTCGAAAGTGTCTTAGTCAAGGGGCCCGGTTCCCGCGGGGAAGTCTCGGGCCGGATGGTTGCGACCGTGCGGAAAGTCCGGCCATCGTCGGAGACGGCGACCTCGACTTGTCCGGGCAAAAAGATGCCGACGCCGGTCGACTGCAGGAAGTTGGCGGCAACCTTGGCAATCGGCGTCGACTGCCCCAGATCGACGGTCGCCTGGAGATCTAACCCGTGGAACCCGAGCCACTCCGTCGTCGTGTGATCGGCGATGCCCAGATAACCGTCGGTCAGACCGGCCGCACCGACGCCGTAGTAGGCCGCCGCCGGCAAGTCGACCAGTTCGACCGGCTTGCCCATGGCGGCGTGCTCGACGGTTTTCGCTTTCACGGCTGCCAGAGCTTCGTCGGGCAACATTTCTTTTCGCAGCTTTTCGAAATGCCTCTCGATGCGGCTGTCTTCGGTCAGGTCCCAGAGCGAGGTGTCCATCTGCCGCATGGCCAGCACCGAAGTGATCCAACCTTGGGTCCATCCGCTTTCGATGGCCCAGGCGCCCCAGCCGGCGTCGGCGTTGCTCCCCCAAGGTTCCCAGCGGCGGAAGTCGAAGGCGCGGAACCAGCCGCCGTCCAGCGACGGGTGCTTCTCGCTGCGAACTTGGATCCGACAGAGAAACTCGGCCAGTCGGTCTTCGGCTCGGCCGTAGAACGGGTCGCCCGTGGCGGCGGCCGCTTCGTGCAATCCTAAGAAGGCGAAGTTGGTCGTGTAGAGCAGATCGCAAACCGGGTCGCCGTTCTGCTGGATCAGCGACGCTTCGTGGCCGCCGTAGGCCTCGTTCGACGCCGGCGGGGGAAACATGCCTTTGCCCGGCAGCCCCAATTCCTCGCGAATCGCACCGCAATCCGCCTGCAGACGGATCAGTCCCTCGGCCGCCGTGCGGAGCCATTCGCGATGCTCGGGCGTATCTTCCACGCGAACCAGCCAGGCCAGCGGCAGCAGGATGCGAGCC
>CAYYOX010000211.1:0-5584 GCA_964473065.1 uncultured Planctomycetaceae bacterium
CCGATTCCTAGCAGCTCAAGGGTTGTGTCTCGGGTCGGATCGCTGCGGTAGATCACGCCATCGGCCACTTTCAGTTGGCGGATCTCGTCCAACTTGTACCCGGCCCGACGCAGACCGATCTGGTTCAGCCCGACCACGAGACTGCTCAGCCCGTCGACGGTTACGAAGGGTGGGATGTCTTTGACCATGTGGGCTTGTCCGCCGACCATGGCCAACGTGCCGACGCGAACGAATTGATGCAGTGCCGCGGCCCCGGAGAGAAACGCGCGATCGGCGATCGTGGTGTGTCCGGCAAGCATCACGTTGTTGGTGAGAATCACGTGGTTGCCCAGCCGGCAGTCGTGAGCTATGTGGGTGTTGCCCATCAGTAGATTGTCGTCGCCGATCACTGTGGCATGTTCCTGTTCCATGGCCACGTGTATCGTGCAGTTCTCGCGAATGGTATTGCCCGAGCCGATGATCAATTTGCCGGGCGTCTCGGGCATGTTGATGTGTTGGGGCAGGCCACCGAGCACGGCCCCTTCGAACACATGGTTGTTCGGGCCCAACGTGGTCCCTTTGCGCACTACGGCTCGGCTTTCCAAAACGCAACCCTCGCCGAGGGTCACGTCCGAATCGACGACGCAGAAGGGGCCAATTCGCACATCGGGGGCGATGTTTGCCGACGAACTGACGACGGACAACGGATGGATCATCACGGAAGATACCTCAAGGTGGGACAAGCGAGGGAAGAGCGGGCGTGGACGCAAGTCTTTATCGGTTAGCGAAACCGGACCGGTCCAACCTGTTGTGCCGATCGCGACGAAATTGCCTATCTTAGCCAGTTGAACATCGCGGACGGGAGCCCAAAATGGGGACTGGCTCCGTCGACGATGGGTATTGCAGTGGTGATCCATGGAGCCGACGGTGCCTGTCCCCATCTTCGGGCGGCGACACTGGGTGTCGTGGAAAAAAGGGACAGGCACCGAGCCGGAAAGATTTCCGGCGGGTTTAGCATCTATCCATGCTCGGAGCCAGTCCCCTTTTTCCACTCATTCGTGCTTCGTCATTTCCCCTCAGCCCTGGCCCCGAGCACCTCGGCTCACTAAAATAAGTTCCTGGCTGCCATGGGCGGCCGTTTTCTTGCAATCCCCCCAGACGACGGAGTTGAGCGGTTATGGCCAGTGCAGACCAGATGTATGACGAGGCGATCGAACTGAAAGAGGCGGGCAAACTGGAAGAAGCACTCGGCAAACTCAATGAGTTGGTCGAACAGCATCCCGACTTCGCCCTGGCCCATGCCGGACTGAGTGTCTGCTATGGAAAACTGGACCGCCACGACGAAGCGGTCAAGGCGGCCGAGAAGGTTTGCCAGCTCGAGCCGGACGATCCCTTCAGCTATATGGCCATGAGTCTGATCTGCCAACGAGCCGGCCGAACCACCGATGCCGAACAGGCCATGAGCGAGGCCATGCAGAAGCAATGGGCCACAACCAAGACTGACGATACCTGATCACGGCCGAGCAACACGATCGGCTCACTGCCAGTCGGGCAGATTCCCGTCGGCGCCCAATGGCAACTCGCGTGGTTCGGTGAGGATCTCCAGGTCGTCGCGACCTCGAACTTCATCCAGATAGGCGGTCGAACATTCGGTCTCGGCCAGATGGAGCGTGTCGGCGATCCAGAGGAACTTCGCGTCCGACGGCTGCGTCATGCCGATTGTGCTAAGCGCCTTTTCGAGCATCTCACGATCGGTTTCGTAGTCCAAGGGGATCATGGCCGCCGAGACATGGCCGGAGATCAGGGCGTTTAACCGGACCGCCTCGAAGTCGGTCTCGCGGATCAACTGCGAGCGGCAGAACTCGGCCAACCCGATGCCGGCCGCGTTGCCGTGCGTTTCTTTGGTCAACCGACGCACCGCGATCCGCTTGACCTTGGGGAACTCGCCCTCGACGGCCCGATGGTCGTTGAACTTTCGCCCCACTACGTTGGTGTCGAACCCGATGCCGCTGATGTTTTTACCCATCCGGTCGATCAGCAACACGTCGACATGCTGAAACGGCAACTGCGGGAACCACTGCTTGGCCAGTTTCAGGAGTTCGATCTCACGCGTTTCGAACTGCTCGGGCGCGACGGCTTCGATGCGGCCCGTCTCGTCGTAGGCGTTTTCCACGATGGCTACGCCGGCCAGAATGCGACACTTGGCCAGCACTTCGTTGGCCACGCTGCGGATAATCTGCCCGAAGCTGTGGTCTTGAATGGCCGCGTGATAGACCTTCGCCCCGTTGCACTTCCCCAGTCCGATCAACATCATCTTCATCAGGCCGCTTTCAATATCGCCGAGAAACAGCGTATGCGGCTTGATCCGATTGCAAACGACCACGTGATCGGCCTCGTAGGCGTACTTATCGAAATGGACGGGAAACCCTTCCTTGGTTTCGCAGACGACGACCGTCTCCATGCCGGCCCGGATCGGGCACCCGAGAAACTCTTCGGTGATGCCGTAGGACTCGATCACCTCGCGTTGTCCCTCGGCCGTTCCTCCGCCGTGGCTACCCATGGCCGGCACGACGAACGGCTCGGCCCCCAGACCCTTGAGATGCTCGACGATCGCGCGGATGATCAAGCTCATGTTGTTGATGCCGCGACTGCCGGCCGTGACGGCCACGCTCTGGCCGGGACTCACCTTTTCGCCCAAGTTCAGAGCGGCCAATTGCCGCTGAACCTCGCCGGGTACGTCGTCGACTTGCGTCGCGTCAAACGTCTGTCGGACGCGAAAAATCTGGGGAAACGATGTCATCGTGAAGGCCTCGTTGGGGTACGGTCAAACCAATCATCTTAGCAAACCGTCGGCCGACGATCTATGCTTGCCCCCGCAGAAACGGCGCCAAATCGCCGCAACTGCTTGATAGCCAACATGTTGCGCCGACTCGCTCTTTGCCCGAGAATGGCTCGCTTGCCGCGAGTCGCTCTGGTGTCATCTGCCGCTTGCGACTAGAATCCCCCAACCGTTCATAGGCAGAATCCGCTCGATCACTATAGCCGTGAAGGGTTGTTCCCCCGCAGTCCCGATCGGAGACGGGTCCCATGTCGACAACTACCGAAACTACCGAACCCAAACAGCGAAACATCCTGCGGCCGATGGCGGACCCATCACAGCCGTTTCAACCGCGTCGGCGGCGGCGCCGATGGTGGCTGGCGCTGGTGATACTGGCCGTGCTGGGATGGTTGGCGCCGGGGATCGTCGCCCATACGCCCTTGCTCGGCTGGCTGCTAGCCACCGCAGCCAGCGACTTCGATGCCACGGTCACCGTCGAGAAGGCTTCGCTCGGCTGGCTCTCCCCGATCCAACTCGGGCAGATCGAAGTGCGCGATGCCCAGGACCAATCGATCCTCCAGGTCGAGCAAGTGGAAAGCGAAAAATCGCTGGGTGCCATTCTCTGGGATTATGCCCAGCCGGGCCCCATTCGACTTCAGCAGCCCAAGCTCAACCTCGTCTTGCGACCGGACGGCAGCAACCTCGAGGACCTGATAATCGAGTCGGCCGAACCGTCGTCCGATGGTCCTTCCAAGCGCATCGACGTGCAACTGGAGATCGTCGACGGCACGATCACGATCACCGATCAGACCAGTGGCCAGACGCGCACTCTCGAGCAAGTCAACCTCTCCTTGCACATACCGGGCAACGAGACGGAATCGCTACGGTTGGAGGTCTCGGCCATGGCGGCCGACCAGCAGCAGCCGGGTCGCGTGACCGCCAGACTCGACATGCGACCGCCGGGCGACGGCCAAACGGTGGGCCTTGCCGGAAAACTGGTGCTCGCGACCGAGGCCCTGCCCTTGGAACTACTCGGCCCGATCCTGGCCCGATTCCAGCCGGAAACTCAAGTGTCCGGCCGGCTCACTTCGAAGGTGAATCTGCAATGGGACTCGATGCCGAAGCAACCGACTACGACGGTGCAGGCCAGCGTGGTCGTGGATGATTTCATGCTCGCGATGCCCCAACTGGGCGCCGACCAAGTCCGACTCGAACGGCTCGAAGCCATCAGCCAAATCGTCCGACAAGGCGAGAGCTTCAACATCCAACAGGGATCGGTCACTTGTGACGCGGGGAGTTTCACCGTCACCGGCGCCGTCGACCTGGGCCAGAGAACTCCCACAAGCGAATCGCCCTCGCTGTTGCATCAAACGCTGCAAGTTGAAGGGCAACTCGATCTGGCCCGACTGGCCGCCATGCTGCCCGAGACGATGCACATCCGACATCAAACCCAAATCACATCCGGGCAAGTGAGCCTGGCCTACGAGAGTCGGCGGGAAGCCCGCGGCATGGTTTGGCGCGGGCGCCTGGAAGCGAGTCAAGTGACCGCATGGCGCCAAGGTCAGCAAATCACCTGGCATCGGCCCGTGCTGGTGACCCTTTCGGCCTACGAATCGGCGGACGGGCCGATCATCGAAGATCTCAAGTGCGAGTCGGACTTCTTGAAACTCCATGCGGCTGGCACCCCGTTCAATCTGGCGGCCTCGGCCAGCTTCGATCTGAACCGGCTGGTCGATCAACTGGGCCAGTTCGTCGATTTCGGCCAACTGAACATGGCCGGCGACGGATGGACCCATCTGAACTGGAAACGCACGGCCGACGGACGGTTCGAGACCGACGCCGAACTGCAAGTGCGAAACTTCCAACTAACGCTGCCCGAAAAACGGGCTTGGACGGAAGAACATTTGTTGGTCTTCCTTTCGGCCAACGGCCAGACCGACCTTGGCCTCGACACGCAACTAGACAAGGCCGACCTGCAGATCGAAACGCTGACCGAACGGCTTGCCGCCCGATTGACCCAACCGGTACTCGACCTGACCGGCGGCGGGACTTGGCCCGTCCAGGTCCACACGACCGGGCAATTCCAGCGTTGGCTGCAGCGGCTGGAGCCCTTCATGCCGATCGAAGATTACAAGCTGGGCGGCGGGTATGACTTGAACCTCGTCGCCACCGGCTCGGTCGACGGAGTGACGATCCGACATGCCAAGCTTGTGTTGGACCAGTTCTCTCTCAATACGCCGCAGGTGAACATCACCGAACCGAACCTTCTGTTGGAACTCTCCGGCGGCTGGGATCGACGCCAACGACGATGGCAGGTCGATTCGGCCACATTGACTTCAGAGAGCCTGGCAATTCAGGCGAATCGCCTGTTGTTGGCCATGCCCGAGGACGATCCGCTGGAACTCGGCGGCACGCTGACGTATCGCGCGGACCTGCAGACCCTCAGTCGTTGGTTTGCCGACCCGAACGAAGAGCCCACGTGGCAGATCACCGGCAACCTCGAAGGCAACGCGGAAATTGGCCATGCCGACAATGCGATCACCGGGAAGCTGGACGCCGATATCCTCGAGCTGATGATGGCCGCGTCTGGCGGCAAGGCGATCCGCGAGCCGACCGTCCGACTGGTTGCCGGCGGAGATTATCGGCACGCTTCGCAAACCGTGCGGATCGAGCAGATGCAATTGCGCTGCGGCATCGTGGCTGCCGATGTCGAAGGGCAAATTGGTTGGGCCGGCGAGCAGGCACAAATGCAATTTGCCGGCCGGGCCCGTTACGACCTGCCCAAGC
>CAYYOX010000211.1:5684-10370 GCA_964473065.1 uncultured Planctomycetaceae bacterium
GGCGAGCAGGCACAAATGCAATTTGCCGGCCGGGCCCGTTACGACCTGCCCAAGCTGGCCGAACTCTTGCGGCCCTATGTGGGCCAGGGCGTGAGAATGACGGGGACCGGGGAAAGCATTTTCTCGTGGGAAGGGCCCTGCGAACTGACTAAAACGACCGGCCAAGGAAGTTTCACCTGGCAGCAGGCCGACATCTACGGGTTTCAGGTCGAGCCGGGCCAGCTTCACGCCAGCCTGGCCGACGGCGTGTTGCAAACGCGGTCACTCGACGTGGGGGTCAACGGCGGACGCGTGCGACTTGCACCCCGAATTGACCTGGCGGCCGAGCCCATGTTGTTGACGCTGCCGGCCGGTCCGATCGCCGAGCAAGTGCGCATCACTCCGGAAATGTGCGACAACGGCCTAAAATACATCGCGCCGGCCTTTGCGGGAATTACCGCGGCCCAGGGGAGCTTCTCGGTCGAATTGGATGGCTGCCATGTGCCGATCGGCGATTGGGCCAAGTGCGAGCTGGCCGGGATGTTCGTGGTCCACGCGATTATGATCGGCCCCGGCCCGTTGACCCAAGAATTGGCCGTGCTGATGGGTCGGGCCTCGCCGGCCGAACTGCGACGCGAGTCGGTCATCAAGTTCCAGATGGTCGACGGGCGTATCTACCATGAGGACATGGAGTTGCTCTTTCCCGACCTGACCGTCCGCACCTACGGCTCGGTCGGATTGGATCAGACGTTGGCCCTGATGACCGAAATGCCCATCCCGCAGAAATGGATCGGCAACAACCCGCTGGGTACGGCCCTGCAAGGCAAGACGATCCGATTGCCGATCGCCGGAACGCTCACCCGACCGCGATTGGACCAACGCGAATTACAGCGGCTCAGCGGCCAGTTCATCCAGGATGCCGCACAAGGCGTTTTGGAGAAGGAAGTCGGTCGACAGCTTGAGCGGTTGTTTGGCCCGCCGCCGCAGAATTAGATACGCATTGCAAAGCCGCAAGCGGCTAGGACACTATGAAACTTATCCTGCTGGGTACGACCGGCTATCATCCGAACGATCGGCGGCATACGCCGTGCCTGATGATCCCCGAGTGCGGCATTATGCTCGACGCCGGTACGGCCATGTATCGCGCGGGCCGATACCTGCAAACGCCGCGGCTGGATATTTTCCTCTCCCATGCTCATTTGGACCACGTCGTCGGGCTGACCTATCTGTTCAGCATTCTCCGCGAGCATCCGCTTAAGCAGGTCGTCGTACACGGGGCGGCCGACAAACTCGAGGCCATCGACCAACACGTCTTCGCCGAGCCTCTGTTCCCTAAGAAACCGCCCTACGAGTCGCGACCGCTGACCGACGAAGTACCGTTGCCCCACGGCGGACGGTTGACGCACTTTCCCTTGGAGCACCGCGGCGGCTCGCTCGGCTTTCGGCTCGATTGGCCCGATTGCTCGATGGCCTACGTGACCGACACCACGGCCAAGGCGGACGCCGACTACGTCGAGAAGATCCGCGGCGTCGATCTGCTGGTCCACGAGTGTTATTTCTCCGACGCCAACGCCGACTGGGCCCAAGAGACGGGCCACAGCCACACCACGCCGGTCGCCGAAGTCGCCCGCGCGGCCGAAGTAGGCCAACTCGTCCTGGTCCATCTCAATCCACTGTGCACCGACGACGACCCCATCGGCCTGCCAACAGCCCAAGCCATCTTCCCCAACACTCGGCTAGGCGAAGATCTGATGGAAGTGGAGTTCTAGGCTCCCCGCAAAGGTAGGGTGGGTCGAGGAACGAAGACCCACGCGTTTCCGCTTTGCCCGGGTTTGAAACGCCACCCCCTTTCTGGTAGGATGGCTGTTGAACTCAGTCGCAATGAACCCCTTTTTGGAGAACATGACATGACTTCTTCTTCTCGCGTGCTGGCGGTGTTGATGATCCTGGTTGCCTCTGGGGCCGTTGCGGCCCAGCGGCCGGAGAACCTGGCGCCGAAGGCTAAGGTCTCGGCCAGTGCGGAATACAGCGGGCGGTTTCTGGCGAAGTTTGCCGTCGATGGGACGATCCCCCTGCCGTTGTGCCAGATGGATGAAAACGCGGCCTGGTGTGTTCCCGGCGGGCCGTCGAAGTTTCAAGCCTGGTTCAAGCTCGAGTGGGATCAGCCGGTCGACGTGGCCGAGATCGTCTATTACGGTCGCACGGCCATGGTCTTGGAGGAAGGCTTCAAAGACTACGAGGTCTATCTCGACGACGCGGCCGAGCCGGTTGTCAAAGGGTCGTTCCAACTGACGGGCGATCCGCAGCGGATCAAGATCCCCAAAACGTCCGCCAAGAAGATTACGCTGAAGTTCCTCAATGCTTATACCACGGTCTACAACCCGGGCGCGTCGGAGATCGCCGTTTATTCTTCCAGTCCTTCCAAGAAGACCCTGCACGCCTTCCAAACGGAAAAACGTTCGCCGGCCGAAGAGCAATTGGCCGAGGACCTCTACGCCGGCAAGTTGGGCTTCCGCGAGATGCTGGTCATCCAGCGGCATCATCTTCTGCTGTCGCACGTCTACACTTATCACGTCGAAGGCTATCGGCCGGGCGGCGGGTTGTATGTCCACACGCCGGGTCCCGACGGCGGCAAGATGCGGCAGTTGGTCGACTCGTCCGAGGGGATGATCATCGATTGCGACCTGTCTTATGACGCCAAGGAAGTCATCTTCTCCTGGAAACGGGGCGGCATGCAAATGGCCCAGCCGAACAACATGCTCGAGGAGGTGGGCCGCGACAATCCGGACGAGAACTACCAGATCTATCGCATCAACCTCGACGGCACGGGCTTGACCCAATTGACCGACAACGCGTGCAACAATCTCAACGCCTGCTGGCTGCCGGACGGGGGCATCGCATTTATCTCGGACCGCAAGCCGGCCTATGCCTATTGCTTCGTGACCACCTCGCCCGTGCTCTACCGCATGGACCGCAACGGCGAGCACCAGAAGCGGATTTCGGCCAATTACCTGATGGACTTCACGCCTTCGGTGCTTAACGACGGGCGGATTATCTTCACGCGGTGGGAATACGTCGACCGGCCGGCCTGCCCGATCCAGAGCCTTTGGGCCATCAACGCCGATGGGACCGGACTGGCCGGCTACTATGGCAATCGGGTGATCGCGCCCGGTACGTTCATGGACGCGCAACCGTTGCCCGGCACGAATAAGATCATCGCCCTGGCCACCAACCATAACGGCGATTGCCGCGGAGCGATCTGCGTGATCGACCGATCGAAGGGGGCCAATGCCAAAGAGTCCGTCCGAAACGTCACGCCCGAGGTCGACATCTACCGAAACAGCGGCGTCTACGGCAACGGGCTCGACGGGCCGTACGAAAAGCCCTACCCGATCGACGGCGAGCGATATCTCGTTTCCAAGATGGGTACGCTCCAATTGCGCACGCTCGACGCGGACCGTGTCTCGTTGCTGCATCCGCAAAAGGGGCTCGGCTTCTACAGCGCGCAAGCGATCCGCCCGGTCGCCACCCCGCCGGCCATGTCGAGGGTTCGGCTGGACGATTCGGTCAAGCTCTCCGAGGACGGCAGTGTGTCCGGCTCTTGGGCCACGGTCATGTTGCAAGATGTCTATCAGGGATTATTACCGCACGTCAAACGGGGCGAGGTGAAACAGATTTGCGTGGTACAAGAGATCGAGAAGGGCACTTTCACGCCGCTGATGCACGAGGTGCCTACCGGCAAGGGTTACGCCGCCAACAGTGCGTTCGGGTTCCAATTCCCGCTGGTCTCGTGCGGGGCGACCTACTCGCCGAAGAAGGTTTGGGGATACGCCGATGTGGCGGCCGACGGGTCGTCCTGCTTCAAGGTGCCCACGGAAGTGCCGATCTACTTCATGGCCCTCGACGCCGAAGGTCGGGCCGTGCAGCGGATGCGGACCTTCACGCACATGATGCCCGGCGAAGTGCAAGGCTGCGTGGGTTGCCATGCCGACCGCAGCGAATTGCCGCCGCGACCGATCGGCGACTTCGTCCGCTCCAGCCAGCCGCAAGACCTTCGCGAGCCCGAGTGGGGCGTGAAGGGGTTCAGTTATTCGGAAGTCGTGCAGCCCGTGTTGGATAAGTATTGCGTCGAATGCCACAACGCCTACGAGCAGCCAGCGGATGTCGACCTCTCGGGCGACAAGACCGACTTCTTCAACGTCTCGTACGATATACTGGCCCGCAAGGGCACTTTGGGCGAATGGTCGCCCCAGGCGCATGGAGTAGCGCTGGACAGCGGCGACGAGGGCAGCAGCCCGTACACCAGTTGGATCTGGACGATCAACGGCACCGAACGCAATATCTACCAGATTCGGCCCAAAGAGTGGGGCTCGCCGGCCAGTATGTTGGCCGACATGATCCTTGCCGGTCACCCGGACGAAGACGGCAAGCCGCGCGTGGCGATGGACGAGGCCGACCGCCGCAAGGTCTTCTTGTGGATCGACCTGAACGTGCCCTACTATCCGACCTCTGCCTCGAACCATCGCGACCGGATGGGCTGCCGCCGGATGAAACCGGCCAACCTGGACGCGGTGCTGGCCGAGGTGAGCTCGCGGCGTTGTGTTTCGTGCCATGGCGACGTGTCGCCGAACAAGTTCTACGTGCGGGTAACTAATCCTCAGTTGAACAGTTTTCTCTTGGCCCCCTTGGCCCAATCGGCCGGCGGGA
>CAYYOX010000212.1:0-4823 GCA_964473065.1 uncultured Planctomycetaceae bacterium
GGGACACCTGCGCGCGTCTCGGGCGACGCGGCGCGGCGGGTGGGGTGGGTTCTGGGCCTCGGGGTTCGGCTTGGGAAGGACGGCGTGGGGAATGGCGGGCGGGCTGTGGTCGGCGGTGACCGCGCGGTTTATGATGCCCAATGTGACGACCGAGCCGGCCCGCCGATTCCGCGTGGGCTTTCCCGACGACTATCCGCCCGGCCACGTCGAGACGCGCTATCAACAACGTTACGGTGTGTGGGTCGTGCACGGCAAGTACCAAGGCCGTCGCGAGATCTACGCCCTGCAAACCACCTGTACGCATCTCGGCTGCATCACGCTTTGGCAACCGAGCGAGCAGAAGTTCAAGTGCCCCTGCCATGGCAGCGGGTTCAATAAAGACGGAACCAATTTCGAGGGACCCGCCCCGCGCCCGTTGGAACGCTACGCCATCTGTCTCGCCGACGACGGGCAACTGGAAGTCGACCGCGGCCAAGTCTTCCAACAAGAACTCGGCCAATGGAACAACCCCGCCTCTTAGGTGAAAGTCTGAGCTGCGTTTAATGGGCAGTTGCTAACCACTACCCACTACCCACTACCCACTACCCACTGCTTATGTCTCTTCCCGACCGAATACGCAACAGCCAGCTTTACAAAAGCATCTTCCGGCATTCGGCGCCGGTGGATCGGCAGAACCGTTTATTGGTGGTGCTGTCGAATTTCGTGCTGCACTTGCACCCGGTCTCGATCAAGCAACATGCGTTGCGGCCCGGCTATACGTGGTGCATGGGCGGGATTACGTGCTTCTTGTTCCTGGTCGAAACGATCACCGGCGTGCTGTTGATGTTCTACTATCGGCCGACCGTCGAGTGGGCCTACAACGACATGCTGGCGCTGCGGGACACCGTCTCGTTCGGCGTGCTTCGCGAAGTGCATCGCTGGGGCGCCCATGCGATGGTCATCACCGTGATGCTGCACATGTATCGCGTGTTCCTGACCGGCAGCTACAAGCCGCCGCGCGAGTTCAATTGGGTGATCGGCGTGACGCTGCTGGTCTGCACCCTTTTGCTCTCGTTCACCGGCTACCTCTTGCCGTGGGATCAGTTGTCGATGTGGGCCGTCACTGTCGGCTCGAACATGGCCCGGGCCGTGCCGCTTCTCGGACATGAAGGGCCGGGGCAACAACTCCTAACGGCCGACGGGATCGACATGATCACTAGCGGGTCAGATGTCCGTTACGCCCTGCTGGGCGCCCGAAGGGTCAGTGAGGAGACGCTCAATCGGTTCTACGTGCTGCATTGCGTGGCCATCCCGCTGGTCGCCGCGTTCGGTATGGCCGTCCATTTTTGGCGCATCCGCAAGGACGGAGGAATCAGCGGGCCGGTTTGACGCAGTGGTTGGTGGTTGGTGGATAGTGGTGAGTGGTTTGCCGTCAAACCGTTTAGCGGTCGGGCTTGCCCGACGTTTTTTTGGAAATCCGTAAACAGAATCCTACATCTTATGCACCTTGATCCGGAACAATTCGCGCGTGAGACGGCTACGTCGCTGGGGTTGTATTACCTGGCGGTCGGTGCGCTGAATGTGGGCGCGGCGGTTAAGGCTTCGATGGCGAAACATTGGATTCGGGCCGGCGCGTGGTCGCTGGCGGCGGGTGGGCTTGCCGTGCTGGCCGGGCAGGCGGTTTGGGGGGCCGTTCCGCTGGGGTTGTCCGAGTCGTGCAAAGCAAGCATCGACGCGATGCTCGGGCCGGTCACCTTGAGCGTCGGGTGCTTTGTCGGCCTGATTGTGCTTTTCCTAGGCCGACGTCTGTTCGTGATTCCGGCCGTGGCCTGGCTCGTATTTAACGCCTCGCTGTTGTGGATGGGGCTCTCGATGACCGATCCCGAGTTCGCCGCGATTGTCGCTAAGCCGGACAACGTGCCGATCGTGGCCATGGTCTATCTGCTGGGGCTGTTCACCTGGTGGTCGGCCTCCTTGGCCGTGGCCAACGACGACCGGCGGCGGCAAGGTCTCCCGCCATTGGAGAAAGAGCGCGAGCAGAAAGTGCTCGTCTGGCCCGACTTGGTCTACACGGAACTGATCTGCATGGTCCTGGTCTCGATCGTGTTGATCGTCTGGTCGTTGGAACTTCAGGCCCCGTTGGAAGGCCCGGCCAATCCGGTCGTGACGCCCAACCCGTCGAAGGCCCCGTGGTACTTCCTCGGGCTGCAAGAGCTGTTGGTCTACGCCGACCCGTGGCTCGTGGGCGTGGTCGTGCCCGGGCTGATCATCGGCGGGCTGATGGCCGTGCCGTATTTGGATCGCAACGAACGAGGCAGCGGCTATTACACGATCAAAGAGCGTCCGCTGGCCTATCTGGTCTTCCAGTTCGGCTTCCTGCAGCTTTGGGTCCTGTTGATTCTGATCGGCACGTTCATGCGCGGCCCCAACTGGAACTTTTTCGGGCTCTACGAGTTCCACGATCCCTACAAGGTCGTGGCACTGAGCAACGTGAAACTATCAGAATTGTTCTGGATCGACTGGCTCGGCCGCGAGCTGCCGGTGGCGGCCGAAGGCGCCGGGACTCTATCGCAATTGGCCCATATTCTTTGGCGCGAGATGGCCGGCGTGACGTTTCTGGCGGTTTATTTCCTGGCGACGCCGCTGTTGCTGGGCCGGACCGTGTTTCACGGCCTGCGGCGGAAATTGGGGTTGGGGCGTTACGCCCTGATGAGCTTCCTGCTGTTGATGATGCTAACCCTGCCGCTGAAGATGATCCTGCGTTGGACGATGAACGTCAACTATATCGTAAGTATTCCGGAGTATTTCTTTAACTTTTGAGTCGGGCGCGTGTCGTTGTTCGAAAAACGCGGGGCAAGCCCCGCCGCTAAACACTATCCACTATCCACTGCTTCCCCCCATGCGTGCCAAGGACGAAACTTATTACAACCTGAAACGCTTGCATGTGATCTTCGCTGTCTCGGCGTTGGTGTTGCTGGCGGTCAGTGTGTGGCTGTTGGCGGCCGATCACTTTCGACAGTGGAAGCAGTTTCAACGGACCGTTCACGAGCGGGTCGAGCCTTGGGTGACCGAAGCCCGTATGGCCGGGCAGCAAGAGGGCGAGTTGCAGCACCTGGAGCAAACGCTAAAGCGGCAACGGCCCAGCCTGACCAAGCGGATCTTGGGCGGGCCGCTGATCGACGCCCTGGGCCGACCGCTGGCGATCGACCAGATTTGGCTGCCCGAGCTGACCGTCGACTACCATTTCCGCCGCGTAGCCCGATTCGACCGCTGCGTGACTTGCCACCAAGGCATCGATCGAACCGAGCCGGGCCGGCCCGACTCGCCGGCATTTCCGCAGGAGGAAATAGTGACCCTTCGGCTGGTCACGATCGAGGAACCGGACGATTCATCGCTTGAAAGCAGCTACGGGCTGCAGCTTGCCCCGCGGGGAATGCTCAATTGGAACGCGGTTACCGTATGGCACGTCGAACCGCGAACGCCGGCGGCCAATGCTCGGTTACGGGTCGGCGATGTGATCGTGCAGATCAACGGTTTCAAGCCGTACAATCGCGCGGAGGCCGAGCGATACCTTTTGGAAGAAGTCACGTTCGGCGAGCCGGTCGAACTGCAAGTGCGTCGCGGGCTGCCGCTTCCGTTTGCCTCGCATCCGCGGCCCGACCTGTTTGTCGGATCGCTGAGCCCGCATCCGAAATCGCAGTTCGGCTGCACCGTTTGTCATGCAGGGCAGGGCAGTGCCACCGAATTCCAATGGGCCTCGCACACCCCCAACGATCCCGAGCAGCGTGCCGCATGGCGAGGGCGGTACGGCTGGTCGCACAACGAACATTGGCCCTATCCCATGCGGCCGCGACGCTTCGCCCAGAGCGGTTGTTTGCAGTGTCACCACGACGTGACCGACCTGGAACCAAGCCGCCGCTTTCCCGACCCGCCGGCCGCGAAACTGCTGGCCGGCTATCATCTGGTTCGCCAACTCGGCTGCTTCGGGTGTCACGAGATCAACGGCCGCGACGAGTCGGGGCGATCCGTCGGCCCGGACATGCGGTTGGAGCCTGATGACCAGACAGCTTCCGATAACCCGGGCACGCTGCGCAAAGTCGGTCCCGACTTGCGGGAACTGGCCGGGCGGCTGGATCAGCGTGTGTTGGCCGACCGGATTGCTCGCCCGAGCCACTTCCTGCCCGATGGCCGGATGCCGCAGATGTTTGCTCAGCACGAGCATCTGGCCGATCAGGGTTTGACCGACGCGCGGCGGTTCGAGGCGGTCGAGGTTCGTGCCATCGCGGCCTACTTGCGGGCGAACTCCGAGAAGATCGAGCCGCTGCCTGCCCCGGCCGAAGTGACCGAAGAGCCGTCGGCCCAGCGGGGCAAACGGCTATTTCAGCGTAGCGGATGCCTGGCCTGCCACCGGCACGCCGACTTCCCGACCGCGGAAGCGACCCAGGGACCCGACCTGACTCGGCTCGGGGCCAAGTACGACCGATCGGCCGACGCCGTGTGGCTGGCCGATTGGCTCCGCGATCCGCTGCGTCACCGCCCGCGGACCTTGATGCCCAACCTGCAATTGGAACCGGCCGCAGCCGCTGACATCGGGGCCTATCTGCTCGACGCGACCGGCGACTATCAACCGGATCCGTTGCCCAAGTTGATCGAAGCGGACTTGAACGAGTTGGGCGTGCTGCATCGGGCCAAGGAAGTCGGCGCCAAGGAGCTTCCGCCGTTGGGCGAAATGACGCTCCAAGAGAAACTGCAATACGTGGGGCGGCGAACGATCGGCAAACGGGGGTGCTTCGGCTGCCACGATATCCGAGGCTTCGAAAACGCCCAGCCGATCGGCCCGGCCC
>CAYYOX010000212.1:4833-6330 GCA_964473065.1 uncultured Planctomycetaceae bacterium
GGGCCGGAAACGCGACTCGCTGCTGGCGTTCGGTCAGGTCCACGGGCTGCTGGACAAAGAGCCCGAGAGCGAAGACGACGGCTTCTTCCGCGAGGCCCTGTTGGCCCATCGTCGCGAAGGGTTCTTGTGGCAGAAGTTACGCGCGCCGCGAAGCTTCAACTACCGGGCGACCGAAGGGATCGGCTACAACGAGCGGCTGACCATGGGCCGCTTTACGCTCGACGAGCAGCAACGCGAGGCCGTCATGACATTCGTGCTGGGATTGGTGGCCGACCCGCCGACCGAGAAATACGTCTATCAACCGGACCGGACGACTCGCGCCATCATCGAGGGACGCAAGGTACTGGACAAGTACGCGTGCGCCGAATGCCATACGCTCGAAATGCAGCGCTGGACCTTGCAACTCGACCCGGACGAGTTCGAGCCACCGCCGCAGAGCGAAGACCACGACTTCCTGCGGCCGGACGTCTCGCCCGAGGCGATCGATGCGTCGCTCGAAACGGACGCTCGCGGATTGGTCCGGGCGGAAGTGGTCGGTATGCCGCAAATTGATCAAGAGGGCCAACTAGCCATTGCTGACGAAGACGTTGACGAGCAAGACAACGACATCTTCCAGTATGCCTTCTCGCTTTGGGAACCGGCGGCCGTGGCTGGCACGGCGTGTAGCGTCGGCGGAGCGGATCTGCTGGTTTGGGATTACGAGATTGCCGAGAAGCGGCCGGCCCTCGGCGGTCGGTTTGCCCGGCTGTTGTATCCGACCGTCTTGGCCGACGCCCGCGAGACCGGCTCGCAAGCGGCCGGCGCCGAGGCCCGGGGTTGGGTCCCGCCGTCGCTGGTTGGCGAAGGGGCCAAGGTTCGCCCGGCATGGTTGCACGATTACCTGTTGAACCCGCGGTTGATCCGCCCGGCCTGTGTGCCCCGGATGCCACGTTACAACATGTCGCCGGACGAGGCGGCCAAGCTGGTCGACTATTTCGCGGCCACCGCCGGTGTCGATTTCCCCTACACAACAGAACCGACCCTACTGGTGGGTGGCCCTGTGCCCCAGCGAATGAGGGGTTTCGAGCGGGCTATGAAGATGATGGTCGACCGGCAGACCTATTGTGCAAAATGCCATCTGATCGGCGATTTCAGCCCGGGCGGCGAGGTTCGGACCGTTTTGGCCCCCGATTTGGCCCAGGTTTCCGACCGGATTCGACCGGAATATGTGCGTCGTTGGCTGGCGAATCCGAAGTCGGTACTCCCCTATACGGGGATGCCGGTGAATTTCCCCGCCGACGGGCGATCGGTCGATCCGGAGCGATTTCCCGGCAACAGCCGAGGACAACTCGACGCGATGGCCGACTTTCTGTTAAACTACGATTGGTTCATGAGGAACCGCACGTCGATTCGACGCTTGCTCGAACCGACTGGGGCGAATCAAGAAGAATAGCCTGTTTACGAAAAGGAGATTGACGATGGTACTTTGGCGTACTTTGGGTTGCATGGCGGCTCTGA
>CAYYOX010000212.1:6430-10343 GCA_964473065.1 uncultured Planctomycetaceae bacterium
AAAAGGAGATTGACGATGGTACTTTGGCGTACTTTGGGTTGCATGGCGGCTCTGACCTTCCCGTTGTTGGGTATGACCGGTTGCGAAGACAGCGAACCGGCGCCAGTCCCGCCGGAAGTCGAGGCCAGCGAAGACCCGGCCCCTGAGTTGGAAGTCAACCTGGGCACTGAACAATCCGAACCGGCTCCGTCGGAGGACGCACCGGCGACCGAGTAGCCATGCGTTTGGCCGATCAGAGCTGGCCTATCGAGGGTTTTGAGGAGGCGACAGCGTGAAGCTGCACTATACTCGTCGTCAGTTTGTTAAGCGGACCTTGGCAACTTCCGCCGCCCTGGCCACGACCTGGCACATGCCCTCGATTGTGCGCGGCGCGGCGCAGGACCAGTGGGGTGACCTGACCGGTCGGCTGGTGTACGACGGCGATCCGCCCGAACGCAAGAAGCTGAAGGTCGATAAAGACCTCGAGTGTTGCGGCAAGTTCGACATCCGCGACGAATCGCTGATGGTCGGCGAAGACGGAGGGCTGGGAAACGTCTTCGTCTATGTCCGCTCGCGCAAGGTCGACATCCATCCCGAGTTGGAACTGGGGACCGACAACCACGTGCTGTTCGACAACCTCGATTGCATCTTCATCCCCCATTGCCTGCCGATCTGGTATCCGAAGCAGCACTTTCATATCACCAACTCGGATCCGGTGGCCCAGAACGTAGCCTTCTCGCCGCTGGGTGACGTGCCGGCCAACATCGTGATCCCCGTCGGCGGCGACGCCACGCACAAGTTCAAGCGCAAGCAGAACATTCCGGTGCCCGTCGCTTGCAACTACCACCCCTGGGAAAGCGCCTACGTCCTGCCGCGCGACAATCCCTACATGGCCGTCACCGCCATGGACGGAACGTTTACCATCCCCAAGCTACCGGCCGGCGAGTTGGAATTTCAGGTGTGGCACGAACGGGTCGGATACCTGCAAACGCCCGAATGGAAGAAGGGCCGTGTGAAGCTGACGATCGAGCCGGACGTCAACGACCTCGGGACGATCAAGATCGACCCGGCATGGCTGGTTAAGAAATAGAATTGGTCCCCTCTCCCTCTGGGAGAGGGCTAGGGTGAGGGTGATTCGCCGAGAAATGTTTTTCCTTGCTTGCATGTCTTCATGCCCTCACCCCCGGCCCCTCTCCCAAAAGGAGAGGGCAGATTCAACGGGCATCGGCCGCCTTGTCCGCGCATTGTGCCTTGTGGCGATTGTAGGCTCGCTGGGGTGTTCCTATTCCGGGCCGCCCGAGTTTCGGCTCAACACTGAAGGCCGCGAGCCGGCGTCGATCGGTCTGACGCAACGGCAAACGATTCTCAAAACGCTCGAATCGCTCTTCGGCACGCCGGACGTTCCGCGCATCCCTTCCCGTACTGGCTTGCCGTCCGAGCCGCTGCTGATAGCTGCCGGGCCCATTCGCAGTGATGTCTCGGGCCGGCAAGGCGGGCTCTATCGGCAGCATTGCGTGGCGTGCCACGGCATCTCGGGCGACGGGGCCGGGCCGTCCGCCGCTTTGCAGAACCCTTATCCCCGCGACTTTCGCGACGGGCTGTTCAAATACACCTCGACCTCCGGCGGCGGCAAGCCGCTTTGGGGAGACCTCGACCGGATCGTCCGCCGCGGCATTCCCGGCACCTCGATGCCCGCCTTCAGCCAACTGCCCGACGAGGAGATCGGGGCCCTGGTCGACTACGTGCGCTACCTGAGCCTGCGCGGGCAAACGGAGTTGCTGCTGCTGCAATGGGTCGTCGACGAGGACGAGTTTCACGTCGAACCGAGCCGAGCCGTCACAGAGGCCTTACTGCCGACCGTGGCCCTGTGGCGCGAGGCGCCGGATCATGCCGTCACGCCGCCGTCGCAACCGCCGACCGACACGCCCGAGCTGTTGGCCGCGTCGATCGCCCGGGGTTTCGAGCTCTACACGAGCAAGCAGGCCCAATGCACCCAGTGCCATGGCCCGGTAGGCCGCGGCGACGGCGAGCAGTCGGAACTTTACGACGACTGGAACCGTCGCAAGAAGGGCGTCACGCCGCAGGAGACTCGCCGCTTGGCCGCACGGTTCCGCTTGCCAATCCAGAGACTCCGCCCGCGCAACTTCTACCAAGGCATCTTCCACGGCGGCAGCCGTCCGACAGACATCTACTGGCGAATTTCCACCGGCATCAAAGGCACACCCATGCCCGCCGGCAACCCCGGCCCGCTAGAGCCCGAAGACATTTGGCATCTAGTCAACTACGTGCTCAGTAGACAGTAAGCGGTGGATAGTGGTTAGAACACTACCGTTTAGCGGTCGGGCTTGCCCGACGTTTTTCAGCAGTGTATCTTGATTGGCTGAGACGTTCGGGGGTGGCTTGGAGGCAGTCCTTCAAAAGGTACACGAGATGACCATGGGAGGTTAAAGTGAATGACAACCGAGATGATGACGACAAAGTCATGAATTGGATGGCGAGCGAACATCGACGAGGATGTGAACGGCGCGAGCACAGCGGAAACCCTGCGGTTCTGTTGATTGTCGCGACGATCTTGGCGTTCTGTATGGTCTACTCTTGGTACGAGATCAAAGCTATGCCGCATGACAACCGAGAAGCTGTGTTGCGCTGCCTTGCCACAGTATTCTTTTTTGTGTCATTTTCGTTCCCGGGGCTTCCTCGAAGATTCCGGTTTCTCGTGTACGAGGTCGGTGCATTTGGGGTGGTTGTCGCAGCCGCATACTCTGGCGACATGGGCGCGGACGACCACATGTTTACCGGTGGCATGCTAGGGTTCTCCTCTCTATTTTCAATCATCATGGCGTGGCTGCTTCTCGGGCGCGGCCACAAGCTCAAAGAATGGTTCGCCTGGATATTTCGTCGCTGAGTCCCGCCCACCCGTGCCACCTATAAAGCCGCGACCGTTGGTCGCGCCCGTCAGGGTCGGGGTGTCGCTTTTCGGCAGGTTCCGGCGCGACCAGCGGTCGCGGCTTTGTATTTGGCGTGTTGGGGGACCGAGTTCTAAGTGATGGTGAATCTAAATGGCTATCGTATAAAGCATGAAGATGCCAATGATTAAGAAGGCAAAGGAAATGGCTACTTTCATTTTATCCTCAGGAATGATCTTTTGAAGTTTGGGTCCAATCTGTCCGCCAATTATTACTCCAGGCCCTGTGAATATAACGATACTCACTACCTGATTAAGCACCTCGCCTCCTTCTTGGGCAAATGCATAAAAGTGTCCAATGGAAGCCACCAAAACGGTAATTACGACAACAAAAATGGATGTAGCTACCGCAACCGGGGTTGGAACCTTGCATCGAGCCACCAGGTGATATTCTTGTAGCTCAGCTAATCCAACGGATATCATTCCAACAAAAGCTCCGCCGATGGCCGCAAAAGAGCGTCCCATGGGTTTGTTGCATACGGTATAGCGATAGACGTTTCCAGAACTATCAGTCAGTTCCGACTCAAAATCATTCTCGAATTCCTTTTTGAAGGCGGCTTCATTTTGTTCTCGTTCTTCTTTACGCCAAGATGAGAACAATTGATATCCGATGAATATCAGTCCCACGGCGAAAATGGCCTTGAGCACCAAGGGCGGAACGAGATCGGAATAAATCGTCCCCAATAAAGCCGCTGGAACAGAAAACAGCAATAAGTTCATGGCCAAGCTGAAGTCGATGAGCTTGGCTTTCGCGTAAGCAATTAGCCCGCTGCCAAAACCAAAAAGCTCGGTTGCCAAGGCCGCGCCAATAGCTATTCGCGGGTCAAGTTTCAACCCCAGCATTAACAAGGGCGAGAAAAACACCGCTCCCCCAACACCGCTAGACATGGAGATGGTAGCTATCAGAATTGAAATGGGTGTAACCGGCGTTCCGCTGTGCCGTAAGGCGTTGTGGCATAGGGTATTGCG
>CAYYOX010000213.1:0-10295 GCA_964473065.1 uncultured Planctomycetaceae bacterium
GGCTCTAACAGCCAGGCGGTGGCGATATGGGATTCTTCCGAAGTGTCCTTCACGAGGGCATGCAGCGAGCGTCGAAACTCCGCATCGTCGATCGAGGCGGGATGTTGTTCCTGCAACTTCTTCAGTGCTGCCAGTACGCCCGAACGAGTCTCACCGGTGTCGATCAAGAACGCCTGCTGGTGGCCTGGACCTATGAGAACGAGAATTACGAGAACAACGAACAGCGCTGCTCCCAGGACCGCTAAGAACGGAAGTAATCTGGGGAGTATTCGAGCAAACATGTCAGCGTCTCCTTGTCACTATTACGATTCCTGCTATTGGTACACAAATCAGGTTCAAGGCTAACGGCAGGGCAGTGGCGACGAACATGAAGTCCGTTGTCCCGGGTATCCCGGTCCCCACGATCTGCGTCGCCAGGCACAACGCGATGATCGCGAGGATGCCGGTTAACAGGACGAGGACACTTTCGGGAAAAGCCGCCGGCACCGGGGCCGCGCGGTGCTGGGTCGCCAGAAGCCGATACGCGCTCTCCTTCCTATGTGGACTCGGCCGGACCTCTGCACCAAAGCCAACTCGGATCAGTTGCGAGATATTCTCTTCCAAATAGTGGTCTTTATCATTCATCGTACGGTTCCACTTCGCAGAACGCCGTTCGGAACGCCGCTCGCGCCCTTGCCAAAAGCGACTCGGCCGCCTTGTAGCTCGTGCCCAGCAGTTGGGCCACCTCATCCACGCTGCACCGGTCGGCGTAGCGGGCCAACAGCACGCGGCGGTAATCCTCCGGCAGCGTTCCCAACACCCGAACTACCTGAATGCGAGTCTCCCGTTGTGCAAGGATATTCTCCGGCAAAGGCGCCGCGTCGATTACGGAATCGAGTTGTTTGGTCGGTATATCGGAGAATGCCGTCACCGAGCGGCCTCGATGACGATAGTAATCGGCAATCTTCCGGCGTGCGATACTGCAGAGCCACGTGAAGAACCGACTCCTTCCGGAATACCGGTCCAGCGACCCAAACGCCGCCACGAGTGTCTCTTGCCATATTTCTTCGACGTCCGCCGACGCTCCGTCCAAATGGTGACAGATGAAAGCAAACAACGGATCGGCACACCGCGCGTAAAGTGTTCTTAGCGCCGATTCATCACCGGCCGCCACCGCGCGGGCGAGGGATAGATCGTCTACTGAATCCTGATGCATCTACATCCTTCCGATCCATCCCCCGTGCCGAAGACTCCTACCATGTTAGTCGGCCGAGCGGCAAGAATCCTTCGCTCGACCGCCCGAATCGGCCTATTTCGGCCTGGCGGCGCCCTTGCCGGGCGTGGGGGAAACGTGGATGGAGATCGGGATGTCCTGGCGCAGGAAGAGGCACTTGCCGCCGGCGTCTTCGCAGACGTAGTAGAGGGCGTAGGCCTTCAGTTCAACCGGCCCGGCCGCATCGTCGGCGGCTCGCACCTCGAACTCCAGGCGGCGGGGCTCGGACGTTTCGGGCGCGTTGCCTTGCGGTGCGGCCAGCAGCCGGCGATCGACTTGCCAGCCGTCGGGCGTATCGATCCACAACCGCAACGGCTGGCTCTCGTTGGTCCAATGGGCCGTGCCGCGGGGATCGGGGCGCAAGGTGACGTACACCCTGACCGCCTCGCCCGGCCGAATCGCCGGCGGGACAACCGCCACTTCGCTACGGATCAGACCTTGGATGTCGCGATGGATGCGACCTTCGGGATCCGGTGAGACGGCCTCGTCCGATTGGCTCGCAAAACTTCGATTCGGATGAGCGAACTCCGCGCCCGACGGTTCGACCGGCAACTCGATCGGCTTCTCACCCCGGGCGGTAATCTCGCGTCGGGCTGCCGTCACCCAGTCGTAAAAGGAATAGGGCTTGATCAACCGCGGGCCGTATTGCTCGATGCGTCGTCGCCAGATGTACTGGTTGGGGTTGATCGCCCGCGCCGCGCTCCAGTAGTCCACGGCCGCCTGGAAATCACCCGGCTCTCGCTGGTCCGAGTCGTATCGCATCCTATAAGCGACCCCCAATCGAAACCGCGCATCGCCGTCGTTCGGCGCCAAGTCAACGGCCCGGCCATAGGCCCCGATCACCTCGTCGACCTGCTCGATTCCACCCCAAAGCGCAAGCCCATCGCCGAGTCGTCGCCAGGCATTGGCCGAGCGCTGCTGTTGGGCGTTTCTCCTGAGGGCGTCCAGGTCCGGGCGCCGTGCCTTGGCCGGTTCGGCGGTCCCCTGCTCTTTGGGAAACTGCTTATTGATGAACTCGGCCTCGAACGTCTCGGGACGCGGACCGACCTGGCGCACAATACCGTGCTCGTCGATGGCCACCACGATCGGCACGGCCATCGGCTGAAGCACGTTGATCGGGTCGTGCAGGATCGGCCAGTCGAAGCGTTGCCATTGGGCGAACAGCCGGCAGCGCGCCGGATGCTGCTCTTGAATCACACCCAAGACGACCAGCTTCTGGTCCTTCACCCATTGTTTGGTTACTTCGTGCCAGACCGGCACGTGCCGTCGGCAACCCGCTCACCAGGAGGCGAAGTGGATCAGCAGCACCTTGCGGCCGCGAAACTGCGACAGCGAAACGGGCGAGCGATCGCCCAGCTTAGGCAGCGTGAAGTCCGGATGCGGTTGCCCGACCCGGGGAGCATAGTCGGCCATACAAGTCCTTCCACCCATGGAGAACAGGCCCGCAAACACGACGACCGCCGATACTAGGGTTCGCATGAGATGTTCTCCACAATTGAAACTGTTGTAGGTCAGGGCTTGTCCTGACAGAAGCTCTATTCTATCCGTCAGGCCCCTCCACTATCCGTCAGCCCAAGGGGTGACCTACAGTTGAATCCTATCGAAAGACTGCCGCGAAATCGGAAGATCACCAAAGCCGTGCAACTCATCCAAGCGAGTCTCGCTGGTGCAGTGGGTAGTCAACAGCGCAGGTCCACCCCACATCTCAACCTGGGATCTCTCCACCACTCACGTCACTTTCGTCGGGCTGATCTTCTTCACCAGCCGCAGGAGCAGGAGCGGCGGCTCCTTCTGTGATCTTCTTCACAGCTTCCTGATTGAGTTGAGCGGCTCGCAACGTCTGCGAGTACTCGTAAAAGGCTTGAGCTTTGATTTCTGTTGACTTGTCTGCTACCTGACGACTTACTTCGTCATGTACTCGTCGCCAAAGCAGGCCGTGAAGTATCAAGATAGTAACAACACAAAAGAATAGCGCCGGGAGAGTTGTCCATACTAGCCACTCCACAAACATCGACCGTTCTGGCGGTACTAATCGGTGCAGGACATCGATAGGCCTCTTGCCTTCAACATGGACAGATGCTTCCGATGGCGTCCATTCAAACTCCTTGGAGACAAACTCTACCGAGAAGCAATCATCCTTGCACATCTTCCCATCATCTTTGCCGACTGTTGGCATAATCTTCAGTGTAGCGTGGTCACCATTCCATTTGCAATCACCTTCGGTCCTGGTGCCCACGGAATAAATCAATCCCGAGGTGAACATCTTTGTCGAATCGTCGTATTTATCGGGAACGTCGATTTCAAGGTGTATGTTGTCTAACTCACCAGGCCCTGGGTTCCGCACCTCGAATTGTATGATCGTCTGGCCCGGTCCGCCTGTCTGATTGCCGCTTCCTGGTTCAGGTACTGTACGATGATACGTCCAACCACCGATGGGTTCGGTTGCGGCCTTCTGGTATCGGCCGGCAACATAACCGAAAGTCGAGATAATCGCGCTAAGAATAGCTATTGCCTTAAGAAACTTGCTCGCGACATCCCAAGGCTGGAAAGAGGTGGACTTCTTTGCCATGCAAATCACCGACGCCTTATGCGTTCTCAACGATTCTGATCATTAGCGCCGGTGTACCATGCCGTCTTAGGAACCGCAGTGTTGCCAGAGTTGGTCGAAGAAGTCGATTGTCTGTCCTGCCCCTTGAGGGTCATTAAAACAAATCCGTGCCGGAACGTCCGGGAAGCATTCCGAAAAATCAGTCGCACTGTAATGCTTGTGCGGCGCTTCCAACCGATATGCTTTGTTTCCGACAATGCAGAGGTGGTTAAGCGACTCTCCGTATTCCGTAGTCCCGGACAGTCGGAAAGAAGAGCGATCATCTTCCAGAGATTCCCAGAACGGGTCTTCGATCTCGGGAAGCTCGTCGTTCCACACCAGAACCTGGACTTTGCCACCGGCATCGTGAAATGCCTTCAAACTTTTGATCGTATCGACATCAAAAACATAGGCTGGCAAACTCGACGTGAGAATACGCACCGTTACCGGTTCGCCACTGCCCTCGGCTACAGCGTTTTGTTCTTCCACAGCACCTTTAATAAGTGCATGCACAGCAAGCCTTGCCTGCCAAGGCACGCGATTCGGAATCGGATCCGAACTTTTGCTGTTTCGGTATGACTCTAATAGCTGCTCATATTGAGCCTTCGTTTCGTCGCTTACGCGTGCTTCGTTCTCACCTACACTCATGATACGCACCTCCCACCAAATGTGCGAAAACAGGCGCACCGGACGCCCATAGAAACGTAACCCTTTTCAAAGCAAGAAAACGCCTAGCCGTAACCACCCCGCAACTGCCGCACAGAACTCCTCCGGGAACGCTGCATTTGCGGGCGACTAATCTAACGCTGTTCGCCTCTAACAAAAGATACCTTACTGCCTTCCAACCCTAGACATCGCCGAAGAAACGACGATTCTCCATGATAACACGAATCTCAACAATGGGAAACCACTTGGAGCCGCCGGTCTGTTATTTATAATCCAGGCACCGCTCAATCGTCTGCGTCGGCGTACCCGAGTCCAAACACAATATTATCGGCTCCCGACCAAAGGGTAGCTTCACCAACCTTCCAATAATCACATTTTTAAGAATCGCGTAAGAACCGTCAAGTATCCAGCAATCCCTTTGGTGGCTAAGGTTTTTTAGCCACAATAGCTATGCCTTGCGCAAGATAATGCCCACAACAGACTTAGGGCAAAACCTGATCTCTCGAAACAGCGCTTCGTGACTGAGAATTACCACCAAATAATTGAGACAACAGCCAAGACTTTGACACAGCGGTAAAGTAGCAGGTTCACCGAGTGAGACAATCCTGGTCTTCGGAGTTTCTCGGCCACAGGATTGGGGACCTTAGGGCGACTCGCGTTGGCGTGAGGCGAGCCCCGAGGCCTCCATATATCGTTCGCCCCGCTGCACTTACGGGGCGATTCTACCCAGAATCTAGTGCTGTCACAACAGCGATATTTCGGCCACTTCCTCCACGTCACCCGGCCCAAACAGCCGGGTGGGCAGAACATTCTTCCACCCAGGTCCGGCCAGTCGCCAATACCCGGAGTATAACCGTCTCCCACCCAAAAAATGCGGCCAAAACAGAGCCACTTCGCAACGAATCAGACCTTAGGCGCCGCGATAGATGCGACCTTTGGAATCCGGGGAGACGGCTTTGCCCGGAATGGTTCAAAACGTGGATCACAGTCGATCTTCGGGGCAGGTGAACTCGTCTTGGGAATACTCGGTGCGGACGCGGGGGGCCGTTTTGGTTTTTGGCGGATAGGTCCACAACGGGAACCAATCGCTCGGAGCGTCTTCGATGTCGCGGACGTCCTCGTCGCTGCGGTACATGGCCCAGAGATCGACCCAGGCGATCAGCATCCGCAGGTCGTCCGGGGAGATGTTCTTGCCGCAACGTCCCTTGTCCATGGCCTGGGCGATCAGTTGGCTCTTGGGCGATAGGTAGGTCAGCGGCGGCAGGGTGTCGTAGGGTACATTCATGGTGCTCGGGAGTCCGACGTAAGTGTGTGAGGCGGAGATGCTTGGGGTGCCGTTCAGGTGGTGATGGTTCTTGCCGAGCGTGAGCGTCAGGTACGGCTCGGGAAAGATGCCGCCCCAACGTTGCACGCCGCCCATGGCGGAGCCGGTCGGGGAACTATCGGGCCGTAGGGTCAAGTCGAGTTTTTCGACGGCCTGTCCGTCGCCCTGATGACACTCGGCACAGGCACGATCGAAGACCGGTTGGATGTGGTTGACGTATGACAAGGAACGGACGCCCCAGGGCGGCGGTTCGATCGTGTCGGGGGCCCTTCTGGTCTTGACGGGCGCGACGATCGGCGACGAGTTGTGCGCCTCGTGGCAGCCTACGCAACCTCGGTATTCGCCGGGTCGGGCCGAGACCCAGGATCGCATCGTGTGGACGGCCCGATAATGCTCGTCGAGCACTTGGAAATAGAGCATCCGACACGGCGGGACCTTGAAATTGACCGAGCCGTCTTCGTGAATCGGCACGATGCCGTGGATCTGCTTCACGGTCAACGGGCCGGTAACGGTAGTCACGGGCCCTTGCACCACGGAGGCATCGCCCCAGGAAAGGTCGGTGGTCGGGGTGGGCGTTTTGCCTTGCAGGAACTTTTCGCCCCAGACGCCCCAAGCCGTGTTGGGTCCCTCGCTGCCGAACGGTTTGCCGCCCGAGTGGACGATGCCAACCGAATAGCTCTTCGGCATGGCCTCGACGACGCGCAGGTACTTGCCGTGTTCGCGAATTTCCGGCGGCGCGCTGTCGAAGATGTTGTTCGAGGCAAACACGCCCGGGCGGATTGTCGGGTTGTCCTTCTCCGAGCCGGGCATATCGGCCAGATCGGGCAGCGGCGGCGGGCTCTTTCGCGCGCGGACCGGCTGGGCATAGAGCACGTTCTTCTCGCCCTGGTAGATCAACTCGCGATTGCCGTAGATGTCCATCAAGTAGAGTTTGAAATGCCCGATGGTCGGATCGTGGCCCGAACGCATCCCGCCGACCCAAATGCCGCCGGTTCGGGCAGAAACCAGAAACAACTCCTCGCTCAACGGATAAGGCGTCTTGTAGGCCGCGTACTTGCCTGAGGTGTGATACTCGTCCGTCAGCCCGGGCGTGGGGATCGGACCGTCGCCGACCTCCGGCCAGTGCATCTCTTGGGTCACTTTCCAGACCCCGTGCGGAAAGTTCAGGCCCTCCTTAGGATCCACCACGCCGATGCACCCGACCCAAACGTCGTGATGGCCGAACCCGGTGAACATCACCTTGGTCGTGCCGGGAATCTGCCGGGCTTCGCCCAAGTGGTCCGGGCGCTGGCTCTGATTACCCCAAAATGCCGCGGCCCCCGATCCGTCGGGACGCATCGTCCAGAGCGATTGGATGTTCATGGGGGACTTGTCGACATACTCCCAGCGCGTCGAGATGACTCGCCCGTCGTCCAGCAAGGAGGGCGAATACTCCGGCTCCGTGCCGGGAGTGAGAATGTGGATGTTCGTTCCGTCCGTATCGCATCGGGTCTGAATATAACTGCGTGCCCACATCCCGCATTGGGCATAAACCTCGGCCCGGGTCGAGAGGAACAGGTAGCGACTGTCGGGCAAATAGATCGGGTCGATATCGCTGTAGCCGCCGAAGGTGATCTGCCGGAAATCGCTGCCGTCGAGCCCGATCTCGTAAACGTGATAGGCCTTCTCGTCTTCCGGCTTCATGCAGAAGAGGGCCTTCTGGCTATCGAAGGAGAGGTCGAAACTCATCATCGCCGCGGGCTGTCCGAAATCGTCGGTGGGGGCCAGTTGGCGCGGGGCGGGCGTTTTGGCGAAATCCTCCAGCACCAGCAACTTCGCGCCGTGCGAGGCGCACATCTCGCTGCGGAACCGGCTCTCGTGGACCCATTCCGTCTGCTGGAACGTGCCGTGCGTGTCGAGGCTGCGGTTGGTGTACGGTGCGTCGACGCAGATAATCCCCGAGAAATCGATCTCGGGCGACCTCAACATCACTTGGCGCTTTAGGGCCCGGATGTCGAAATAGAGCCGTCGTGCCTTGGACGGATCGGCCGTCGTCGCATCGGCCGTCGCTCGTTGTTCGATCTGTTTCAAGGCGGCCAACTCGTCGGCCAGGTTGGGGGCGTCGGCCCGGTTTTGCATCCGATCGATCATCTGGGCGGTCCAGTCGATCTCCTTGCTGGCTCGCGTCAACAGGTCATCATCTTCGAGTTGAAAGAGCCATTCGACCTTCTGCTGAAGTTCGCTCTTGCTCAGATGGGGCGCCTCTTCGGTGTAGAACAGTTCGCGGGCCCGTCGGGCCATGGCCAGGCGTCGTTGTTTTTCGATCATTTCCTTCTTGGCCGCCACCCACTTAGGATCGGCCGGCTCATCATTCATCGTCTCGTAGAGGGCCAACTGCTCCGCGAGCGGCAAGGCCGAGTCGAAGAGCCGGACGTCGTCGATGCAACCGTTGTACGGATACCCGCCGTTGAGCGATCCGATCTGCACGCTCTTGACCGGCGCTCGCAGACCGGCCGGCGAGAGCGTGTTGGCATGGGTCATCCGTACCAGATCGTTCGACCGAAGGATCGACTTGCCCGCCTTGCTGTCGTTGACAAACACGACGTGATACCAACGTCCCGGCTCCCACACCAGCGGCGCCGTGATGAGATTCTGCCACGCCCCGCCTTCCTGCCAACCAAAACTCAGCGTCCCGTTATTGACTTCCACCTGGATGCGATGCGAGAGTGTTCCGTCGGAGAACGACAGCAACATCCGACTTTGCCCGCCTTCGTACTGGATCCACATCGAGACGGTGAAATCGGTCAGCTTACCCAGCGTGGGGGCATGTTGGTCGAGCCGAATGGACCCGGCCGCCGGGAACCGCATCGCCCGGCCCGTCTTGCCGTCGAGGGAATGCTCGGCCGTGGCCGCACTGAAAGTGCCGTGCAGTTCATTGGGCGAAGAATCGGCCACAAGGTCTTTCTGTCCGTTCTCATCGAGTTTCCAATGCCCGATCAGTTCACCCCGGGCCGACGGCGTGAGGGCCAGAATCAGCAGGCCAAGCAGCAAAACGTGTGGCGAGGTCGAGATTGCGAGTTTCATTTCGGACTCCCTTATGGTTCATGGTAGGAACGGGGACTGTACATCAGCCTATACGACTCACCTTCTCGTGTCAAGAAGGGGCTTGCGGTCGGGGAGTGGCCGGACAGAAGGCGCTGTCCTACCAGTTTCGGCGTTATTTCTTCATTCGAGATCGCAAAGTGGCTCTGTCCGATGGGGAGTTGAATTCCTCTTGAGAATAGAGACGGTTGATGTATGGCGCCGAACTGAGCTGCGGCGGGAAGGGCCAGTTGAGAAACCAGTTCGGGTCGGGATCGTCGATGTCCAGCACGTCCTTGAGACTGCGGAAGTGACAGTTCGTGTCGACCCAGGCGATCAGTTTACCCAGTTCCTCTTCGGTTAGTGTGATATCGTGGTTGTCGTCGCCGTGCAGCATCAGGTTGATGAGGGGGCTGCGATAGGACCATTTGGTCATGGCGGGCATCGTGTAGTAGAATGTGGACCAGATGAAAAAGTTGCCCGCGATCGTCGGACGCGCTTTGATGGTAAAGTTAAGTCTACCGGTGGTTGGGGAAATTATGAACTGGTAGCCACTCGCTGTATTGTTCACGGGATTGTCGCCGCAGGTCAGCGTGATGTAGGGTTCGGGGAATATGCCGCCCCAGCGATGGTGCGGGTCGGGCCGCAAGGTAAGGTCCAGTTTCTCACGCGCCTTGCCCTCGCCCTGATGACACTCCGCGCAATTCCTATCAAAAATCGGTTGAATGTCGTCGACGTAACTCAGCGTCTTCACGCCCCAGGAAGGCGGTTCGATTTGGTCCGGCTCGCGGTAGGCGAAGTTAATCGGCTTGGCCGTCTCCGGCGTGTTGTTGCGGCCCTCATGACAGCCCACGCAACCGCGCCGTTCGCCCGGCATCAGGTTGACCCACGAGCGCATGCTCTGCAGCACGAGCTTGTTCTCATCGAGGAGTTGGAAGTAGAGCGCTTTGCCCGGCGGGGCTTCGAAATAGTAGGAACCGTCCTCGGCGACGGGCACGATGCCGAGGACGCGCTTGAGACGGGTGTTGGTCGAGATAGCCGTGGCCGGCCCGGCCAGAATCACGCCGTCGCCCCAGGCCACGTCGACGACCCGTTTTTCGGGATTGCCGTTGAGGAAGCCCGGCGAGTCGAGAGCCACCGTGCTGCCGCTGCCGAAGGGCGAGCCGCCGCCGTCTACACAACCGGTGGTGAAGACGCGCTGGACGTTTTCGATTACGCGCAGGTATTTGCCTTTGCCGCGTATTTCGTCAGACATCCCTTCGTAGACGTCGGCGCTGTAGACGTAGGCGGGCGCGGGCTTGGCGCCGTCTTCCTCACGGCCCAGTTCTGCGACCATGTTGGGAAGCACGTTCGGACGCTTCCGAGCGCGGATCGGTTGGCCGTAAAGCACGTTGTGGTTTCCTTCG
>CAYYOX010000214.1:0-10227 GCA_964473065.1 uncultured Planctomycetaceae bacterium
AGAACCGCCTGATGCGCGAGGTCCAAACGGAACGGCCGCTCGATCCGCCGCTGAAGATCTCGATCGAATCGGTCGTGTTCACACGCATCCGTCCCGAGCGGCAAGTTGTTTTGCAGGAAAAAGTGATCACCGGCGCCACGTCGTTTCCCGTCGAGTTCCAAGTCAATCACGAAGGTGCGGCGGCCGTGATCGTCTCGGCCCGGCAGGGTGGAGCGGGACTGCAAGACGGCAAGACCTACTTCATCGCGCCCGTGTCGGAAACGCTGCAAAGGGCCCAACGCCTGACCGACGATTTCCGCCTGACGCCGTCCGACAAACTCAGCACGCTTCAAACCCGGGCCGAAAGGCTTGCTGTCCGCGAGCGACGCGAAGGACCCGATCCGGCCGCACGCCAGACTTTGTATGTCGAGGCCCGTTGGCTGGCTCGGGAAGTGGCGATGCGGAATCCTCGCTTGGATTTCGACGAACTGTTCGTAGTGAAACGGTTCACGCAGGAGAGCTATCCGGACGTCTGCCTGAATCACACGCGCTGGGTGTCTCGGCCGGGCGGCGACCTTTGCCGCGTGGCATTGCGGCCCCAGCCGGGACAGCCTCGGGGGCGGACCTTGATCGACGGCCGACTGGGCCCCGGCCACGTTCACGGGGCCGATCTCTGGTTCGACGCCGACCGGGTCGTATTCGGCTATGCCAAGGCCAAGAGCGACCAGCCGCCGGAAGGTTGGCTCGACCGGCGAACCAATTTCGAGCTCCGCCGCACCGAAGAGCCCACGCATCTGTTCGAAATCGGCATCGACGGCAGCGGGTTGCGGCAATTGACCGAGGGCCAATGGAGCGACCTGGACCCGACCTACCTGCCCGACGGCCAGATCGCGTTCGTCTCGGAACGGTGTGCCTGCTCGTTGCAGTGCAACGAATACGACAAGGACGAGACCTCGTGCAACCTCTACGTGATGCACGGCGACGGCGACAACATCCGGCAGATGAGCGTCTCGAAGGACGGCGATTACTTGCCCCATACGCTCAGCGATGGGTCGGTTGTGTATACGCGTTGGGAGTATCAAGAGCGACTTTGGGCCAACATCCAGTCGGTCTGGATCATTCGTCCCGACGGTACGGGCGCCGATGCGCTGTTCAAGCAGCACATGAACGATCCTTGGGCCCTGGAAGACATGCGTTCGATTCCCGGCGGCAAGAAGATGGTCGCCGTGGCCACCGGACACCACACGCTGGCGGCCGGGCCGGTCGTGATTATCGATCCGCGTCACGGGCTGAACAACGCAGCCGGTCTTCGGATCGTCACGCCCGGCGTGATGCCACCGGAAGGCGGCATGTCGGCAGCGGCGGTCGACGCCGGCGGTGTGATCGGCAGCGGCGGCTACTACATGAACCCTTGGCCCCTTTCGGAAGAACATTTCCTCGTCTCGTACGCTTATTGCAACGGGGCTACCGGCGGGCTGACCACAGAGATCGATCCCACCGGCTACGCCATCTACCTGATCGACGTACACGGCACCAAGGAACTGATCTATCGCGATCCGACGATCTCTTGTTTCACACCCATCCCCCTGCGCAAGCGGCCGCACCCGCCGGTGATTCCCGACGTGACCAACCCAGCCGACCCCTACGCGATCTGCACGTTGCAGAACGTCGGCTACGGCGTGGACGGCGTCGAAGCGAGCAAGATCCGCTACATCCGAATCTCGAAGCGTGACCAATGGCCCTATGACAATACCCACGGCGGGCAGCGCTACGAACCCGACGTGAAGGCGGTGATGGTCAATTGGACGCCGGCCCGAGTGATCGGCACGGTGCCGGTCGAGGCGGACGGCAGCGCCTGTTTCCGCGTGCCGGCCGACACGCCCGTCTATTTTCAACTGCTCGACGAAAACCACATGGAACTGCGGCGGATGCGCTCGTTCATCAGCTTTCAGCCGGGCGAGGTGCGCGGTTGCGTCGGCTGCCACGAGACGCGGGCCGAAGCGCCGGCCGCCGAGCGATTCCCCTTGGCCATGCTCCGTGAACCGCGGATCCCCATACCGCCGCCTTGGGGGAGTCGGGCAATCAGCTTCCTGCGAGACGTGCAGCCGGTTCTCGATTCCCATTGCGTGCGATGTCACGGCGGGTTGAAGCCGGACGCGGGGATCGACCTGGGCGGCGGTCTGACCGGGCAGAATAATCGGGCATACGACACGATCCTCGAGCACGGGCTGATCTCCCGATCCAATGTCGGCGACGACGCCCGGATCACATCGCCGCTGGCCTTCGGATCGCACAAGAGCAAGCTGATCGATGTGCTCCGTGACGAACTCCATGGCAAAGAGGTGCAGCTAAGCCGAAACGACTGGCTGCGGCTGGTGACCTGGATCGACCTGAACGGCCCCTATCACGACGCTTTCATCAACAAGCGGCTGGCGACGATGCCTTATAACTTGGCGGCGGACAAGACCCTAATGGAAGCCGTCGCGGCCGTACACGCCCGGCGATGCGCCGCCTGCCATCAGCCGGCCGAGGTGACCCGAGCCGATTGGATCGATCTGCATCGTCCGGCCGAAAGTCTGTTCCTCACCGCCCCATTGGCCGAGGACGCCGGCGGCGCCGGATCGTGCCAAGAGACGGTTTACGCAGATCAATCCGACCCGGACTATCGGGCCGTTCGGCAAATCATCGAAGCGGCAGTCGCCAAGGCGTGGGACCGACCACGTCGCGACCTGCGCGCTTTGACGAATAGGTAAGGACACCATGCGAATTATCGCCCTTCAATCGGGCAGCAATGGGAACTGTGTTTTCGTCGAGAGCCGCGGCGTGAGGCTGCTGTTCGACGCGGGCATCAGCGGCAAGCAGGCCCAGCAGCGGTTGGCCGGCTTCGATCGCGATATTACGGACGTCGACGCGCTGATCATCTCGCACGACCACGCCGACCATAGCCGATGTATGGGGATCTACCAGCGCAAGTTCGGCCTGCCCATTTACGCCAGTCTCAAGACGTTCGAGGCCGCCGCAGGGCGAATCTCCTTGGGCCAAATCGATCGGGTGAACTACTTTCGGCCCGGGGCTACGCTGCGGTTCGACGGCGTGGCGGTCGAAACGATCCCCACGCCACACGACGGCGCCGACGGCGTGGCGTTCGTGGTCGACGACGGCCGAAGCCGGCTGGGGATCCTCACCGACCTGGGGCACGCGTTCGACGGGCTCGATAAGGTAGTGCGATCGCTGGACGCCGTGTTGTTGGAAAGCAATTACGATCCGACCATGTTGGACGACGGCGAGTATCCGGAATTTCTCAAACGCCGCATTCGAGGCCCCGGCGGTCATCTCTCGAATCACGAGGCGGCCGCCCTGTTGCGGCAAACGGCCAACGGTCGCATGAAATGGGCCTGCCTGGCCCATCTCTCCGAGGACAACAACCATCCCGAAATCGCGCTGCGAACGCATCAAGAGATGCTCGGCCAGACACTCCCCCTGTCGGTAGCCAGCCGATACCGGGCCACCGAACTGTCGCCTATTTGACACTTGATAACGCAGAGCCACGAAGAGGATTTTCCGGTCGGTTTGGGCCGATCGTTTCGGAAAATGAGACTATTCTCAAACTGGCTGCTGACCGTGTAATCCTCGTGGGGAGAATCCCTAAGCGGACCGGTGATGTTTGTTTTGGCCGGTTTTTTCTGTCGAAAAAGCGGGAACTGCTTGCCATTTCGGTATTTGTGCCTTCTTGGGGGAGACTCGCTGTGGCTGTTCCCCCCGGGGCAGAGATCCTGTGGATCGCCTACGGCAGACACGATCGGATGGTGATCGGCAGATTTGCCACTTGCTGCAGTTGACAATCGGGTCGCCGATGGGTTACAGTCTGGGAGCTTGAAGCGGTCTGCTTGATCCCAAAAGAACAGTCAGGTGGCAACTTCGGGCGGCTTGGAATCATATCTGATTATCTTTTTCATCCAAAACGAAAGAATCTGCCGTCATGGATCGCATAGATCATTCGATAAAGCCGGCAGCAAGCCGGGGACCGGATGCCTTGGCCAGCGTCGAGTCGGCTTTGTTCTCGACGCCATCCGGCGAAACCACCTGTGCCTCGTTCGCGCCGCTGCATTATGAGCGAGGCTATGCTTATCCCTTGATCGTGTGGTTACACGGCCAGGGGAGCGACGAACGCCAGTTGATGCGCGTGATGCCGCTGGTCAGTATGCGAAACTACGTGGCCGTGGCCCCGCGTGGAGTCCGCCTGCGCGATTCGGATGGCCCGGAAACTCGCGGTTGGCAGCAATCGGACCGCGTGATCGATCAGGCCAAACAGCGGATCTTCGACGCGATCGATTCGGCCCGACGTCGATTCCATGTGGCCGAAGGTCGGGTTTTCCTGGCCGGGTTCGGCTCGGGCGGGACGATGGCGTTTCGCGTCGCGCTGGATCATCCACGGGAATTTGCCGGCGTGCTCTCGTTTTGCGGTGCTTTTCCCGACGGTGGCGCCCCCTTGGGGAACCTTGTGGACGCCCGGCGATTGCCGATCCTGCTGGCGGTGGGGCGACGCGGCAGTGGCTATGATTCGGACGCGGTATGCGAGGATCTCCGCCTGCTGCATACGGCCGGATTCACGACCATGTTGCGACAATATCCCTGCGGCGATGAGCTTTCCCCGCAGATGTTGACTGATATGGATCGTTGGATCATCGAGCAGATCGCGTCTGAAGAAGCCTCGGCCGAGCACGCTTTCGACCTCGATATCGACGATTTCGAGTAGGCCGCAATCTACGGGGCAATTCTCTACCGCCTTTGCCGCGATAGCTAGCAACGCTATCGCTCCTGGCAGGTACGCACAAATGCGCATTGACATGCGGCCCGGTTTTCGAGTACAAGCCGCCCGACTTTTCCTCGTATTCACACAGCCTGAAGCGACGACCGGACCGTTCTGTCCGGTCGTGGCCAGGGTATTGTCGCGGCGCGTTGGCGTTGTCGCACTTTTCGAGATCCAACTTTTCAAATGCCGGAAGATCCCCAACAAGATGACCAAGGGTCCGCCAAACCGGCGTTAGCTCAGCGCCTTACGGCCGGCGTGCGCGATGCGCTGGGTTGGGCAAAGCAGCATCGCCTTCGCGCGGCGGTTGTGCTGGGGGCCTGTTTGCTTTCTGTGGGCGGCATGATCGTCGGCTGGCTTGCCATCGCGTCACAGTTTGAAACCAAGAGCATGAGCGCGGCCGAAGAGGTTCTCGATACGATCGATAGCGGCGCCTACCAGGAAGCTCGCGAAATGATCGAAAAGCTCAAAAAGCAAGGGTCGTTGGGAGTCGACGAGTTGGGGGGCCCGCCGTTCGTGCTGGGCGCCGCGGCCGCTCATCAGGGTGACGATACGTGGAGCAGCGACAAGCCGGCCTACTATCTGTTGGCTTCCCGGCACCTCGAAGAAGCTCGCGACCGCAGATTTCCGGCTGGCCGCGAGGCCGAGGGTCGGTATCTCTTGGGCAAAAGCCTTTACCTAAGCGGCCAAATCCCCGCCAGCCGCCCGTTCTTGATCTCCGCTCTGAAACTAAACAAGGACAAGGCGACCGAAATCCACCGCTTGCTGGCCGGTGCCTATCTGAACGATCCCAACCCGAAACTGCACGAAGCGCTGGCCGAGAACACGCTCTACTTGGGCGATCGGAAACTCGCTCGCGAGTTTCGTCATGCGGGAATGCTGGAGCGTGCGCAGATCATGTTGCGTTTGGGGAAAATGGCCGAGTGCAAGGCCGCCTTGGCTAAGATCCCCAGCAACGCCGCGAACCGAGCCGACGCGATCATTCTCCGCGGCCGCGTGCTGATGCATGAAGCGGGCGAGTTGAAAAGCAAACCCGACCCCATGGCCGAAGACTTGCAACAGGCCAGGCTAAAATACCGTGAAGCGATCAAGGTCCTCATTCAGGCCCAAGGTCGCGATACGCTTTCGACTCAGGCCACGCGAAAAGCCATGTATCTGATCGGCCAATGCTACCTGCAACGCGAAGAGTATCGCGCGGCACTGGCCCAGTTCGGCCGTATCCGTCGATTGCATCCGGAAACACCCGAGGCCTTAGCGGCCAGTTTCCAGAAAGGCGAGTTGGCCAGGCAGTTCGGCCGCAACGACGAGGCCGTGGCCCAGTACGGCCGGGCACTGGGTGCGGTTAGCGATCCGGATAATTTCAACAACCCTTGGCTCACGCTGGACGAGTTGCGTCACGGGATGTTGGCCGCCTATCAGGACTACTTGGAGAATCGGAACTTCGAGCTCAGTCTGCGGATGACCGCATCGTTCTATCCGCTCTTCTCGCGGCAGCGGACGTTCCAGTTGACGGCCGAAGCACATCGGACGTGGGGTAACTCGCTGCTGAGCGAAGCCGAGCATCTTCCGTTCGAGAAAGCCCAACCGGTCGCACGCAGGGGGCGAGCCCAACTGCGCCAGGCCGGTCTGGTCTATTCCCGACTGGCTAAGTTCCAGGTAACCAGCCGAGAGTATCCCGATCAGCTTTGGCGAAGTGCCACGGCCTACTTTCGCGGCCAGAACTACAGCGAAACCTTGCGAATCCTGCAGGAATACCTCCAAAATGAATCCCGACGAAAGCGTCCTCAGGCGCTGGTCATGCAGGGCGAGGCCCGTTTGGCATTGGACCAATTGGACAAAGCGCTGACGGTGCTTCAAGAGTGCATTGCGTTTCATCCCCGCGACGTGGCCTCGTCCCGGGCACGATTGTGCGTTGCCAACGTCTACCTGGAAAAGGGCGACCCGCAAAAGGCCGAGCAAGCCCTCTCGGAGAACCTCAACAGCGACGTGCTCAATCCGCGCAGTCTGGAGTGGCGCTCGTCGCTGTTCGCCTTGGGTGAGTTGTACTACCGGCAAGAGCGACATCAGGAAGCGGTCGATGTGCTCGAAGAGGCTGTCTTGCGATATCCTGAAGATCCTCGGGCCTTAGACGCCCGCTACCGAATGGCCGACGCCTATCGCCGACAAGCCGAGGCGGGCTACGCCAAACTCAAAGCCGATCTGCCCGGAGGCGAACCGCCGGTCCCGTCTCGCCAGATTCAAGAAAGCTTCGACCAGGCCCTGCTCGGATATCACGAGGTCGAGGACATCCTCGACCGGCAGCAGGAACTGGCGCCCCTTTCGCCCATACAGAAGATCATTCTGCGAAACTGCCGCTTCATGATCGCCGACGTCCTGTTCGACTTGGCCCGATACGACGAGGCCGTCGAGGAGTATTTCAATATCACCAACCGCTACCAGAACCAGCCTGAAGTTCTGACGGCCTATCACCAAATCATTTACGCCTATCGTCGGCTGGGGAAGTACGAGGAGATGCGTACGGTCCTGAAACGTGCCCAAACGGCCCTCTCGCGGATGAACGCGAACACCCAGTTCACCGAAACCACGAATTACGACGCGCAGCAATGGGGCGAAGTGCTCGATTCGCTGAGCCAACTATAGACACTCCCCTCTCCTTTTTGGGAGAGGGGAATAAGTCATTTAGCAACCGCGATCCGATAGAGAATACCATGCCTGCCTCGGAAACCGACATGTTGGCCGAATTGATCGGCAATAAGCACACCTGCCTGGTGCAATTGCGCGACATGGGGCAACGACAAATCGAGCTGATCGAATCGGGTGACATGACCGCCCTGTTGGATCTGCTGGCGGCCAAGCAACGCGTCCTGATCCGCTTGCAGCAAGTCGAACGGGCGATGGACCCCTTTCGAGAACAGGATCCCGAACAACGCGCCTGGCGTACGCCGCAAGACCGCCAGCAAAGTGCGGCCCGGCTGCAAGAGTGCGAATCGCTGCTGAGCCAGATCGTCGAGCAGGAAAAGCAGGGTGAAAGCGCCCTGATCCGTCGACGCGACGACGCGGCCGTCAAACTGCAAGGCGCCCACCATGCCGGACAGGCGCGTGGCGCTTACACTTCCGAAACTCGAACAAAAACCAATCAGTTGGATCTCCTTTCCGATACGTAGGGTTTTCCCATGAATGAATCCCATGCCGACGAACTACCCCCGATCAACGCCAACGCCGACCTGGAAACGGTCTTGGCCGCTTGGCACACCGCCACAGTGCGTCTGGAGCAAACGCATCGCTCCTTGCGCGAGGAAGTGCGGCGGTTGACCGACGAACTCGAGGTGAAGAACCGCGAGTTGGCCCGAAAGAACCGCCTGGCCGACCTGGGCCAGATGGCGTCGCACGTGGCCCACGAAGTCCGCAACAATCTGGTCCCCGTCACCTTGTACTTGAGCCTCTTACGCAGGCGATTGGACAACGATCCGGGAAGTCTCGACGTGCTGGACAAGGTCACGGCCGGCTTCACCGCCCTGGAGAGTACGGTCAACGATCTGCTGCATTTCACCTCCGATCGCGATCCGCGGTGGCAGTATTTCCAACTCAAGGAGATGATCAAAGACGTGTGGGCGTCGCTTCAACCCCAGCTTTCGGCCCAAGAGATAAAAACCGTTACCGATGTGCCCGGCGATCTGTGGATCTCGGCCGATCGGGACATGCTTCGTCGGGCCGTGTTGAACCTCACGCTCAACGCCCTGGACGCCATGCCCGACGGAGGCGAACTGGTCGTCACTTCCTGTCGGACCGCCCGAGGAATCGAACTGGAAGTGGCCGACAGCGGACCGGGACTTTCCGAGGACGGCATCGCGCGGGCGTTCGAGCCGTTCTACACGACCAAGGACGGCGGCACCGGACTGGGGCTGGCCATCGTCGCCCGAATGGCCGAAGTCCACGGCGGCGAGATTACGGTCGTCAACTGCCCCGAGGGTGGGGCCGCTTTCACACTCTACATCCCCCAAACTTCCGTTGCCTTGGAGGCCGCTGCATGAATAACCCTGCCCAAGATCAAAACTCCCCGCGAGGTTCCGTGCTGGTCGTCGACGATCAACGCCAGGTACGCCAGTCGATGTCCGACGTATTGCAACAGTCGGGCTATCGGGTCGAATGCTGTGCCGGCGCCATCGAGGCCCTGCGGCGACTCGACGACGTGACCTACGACTGCATCCTCACCGATCTGAAGATGCCCGGGCTCAGCGGCGTCGAGTTCATCGTGCAGCTCGAACAGCGGCGTTGCGAGTCGCCGGTCGTGATGATTACGGCCCATGCCACGGTCACCTCGGCCGTCGAAGCCATGCGGCACGGGGCGTTCGACTACATCGAAAAGCCGTTCCAGGCCGATCGGCTCGAGCAGTTGGTCGGCCAGGCCATCCGCCACGGTCGATTGCTGAAGCAGGAAGCGGGCAACGAGGCCCGAACTCCGGCGAGTCAACCCCCGACGATGATCGGTTCCAGCCAATCGATGGACGCACTTCGCGCCCGAATCGCGCAGATCGCCCCCACGCCCGAGACGATCCTGATCACCGGCGAGAGCGGTACCGGCAAGGAACTGGTCGCCCGAGCCGTTCATGCCGCCAGCGACCGCCGCCACGCTCCCTTGGTAAGTCTGAACTGCCCCGTCCTTTCGGCCCAATTGATGGAGAGCGAACTGTTCGGCCACGAGAAGGGCGCCTTCACCGGCGCCGACGCCTCGCGGACCGGACGTTTCGAAATGGCCGACGGCGGGTCCATTCTGCTCGATGAAGTTACCGAAATCGACTTGAACCTGCAGGCCAAGCTGTTGCGCGTCTTGCAAGAGCGGTCGTTCGAACGCGTCGGGTCCAGCCTGACCATGCAGGTCGACGTACGCGTGCTGGCCACGACGAATCGCGACCTCCAGGCGGCCGTGCAAGACGGCGAGTTCCGCGAGGATCTCTACTTCCGGCTGGCCGTGGTCCCGTTGCAGGTACCCGCCTTGCGACAACGTCGCGAGGACATCCCCGAGTTGGCCGAATACTTCTTCCACCGATGTGCCGACCGGCTGCAAAAAGATCCTTGCACGCTGGAAGCCTCGGCCCGCGACCTGCTGTTGAGTTACGAGTGGCCGGGTAACGTGCGGGAGTTGGAGAACATTGTCACCCGGGCAAGCGTCTTGAACCTCGGCGAACCGGTCGCGGCCGACCAGTTGCGACGCTGGCTGATTTGCGGGCCGGAGTCAGACCCAAACCGCACCGATCTGCCGGTCGGACTGAGCCTGCAAGAGATGGAGCGCAAATTGATCGAAGCCACGCTCGAACAATTCGCCGGACACCGAGCCAAGACGGCCAAGGCCCTGGGCATCGGCGTCCGCACCCTTTCAGGCAAACTACGCCAATACGGCTACGCTCCACGCGAAAACCCCCTTTCCAAAGCAGGATGAA
>CAYYOX010000215.1:0-10222 GCA_964473065.1 uncultured Planctomycetaceae bacterium
ATTCAGTGGTTTTGGGTTTTGCTTTTAGTCCGGGATAGTAGCCGTCGCCGATGGCCCAGCCGAGGCCTTTGGAGGTTCCGACCCAGGCGTCGTTACCGTCGAGGTCGACCGCGAGGATGTAGTTGTGCGGCACGGTCTTTTCGAGCTGGATCGTATCGAGCACTTCCTTGCCGCGTTGGATCACGGCCTTGCCGGCCAGTGTCGTCGGATCGCGCGTGTAGGTAACCCAGGTGTCGCTCGGGAAATCGACCACCACGCCCAGGCCCTTGTCGGTGCCGTACCAGGCCTCGTTGGCGCTGCGGCCGCGTGCCGAGTTGCCGAAATTGCTGGGCAGCCCGGTCTCGTGCTCATAGTAGCCGCGCCAGTGGCGCCCGTCGTAGCGGCTCATGCCGAAATAGGTGCTCACCCAGAGCACGCCGTCAATGTGACTCACGCCGCTGGTGGTCACATGCACGATGCCGTCGTCGCGATACAGATCGATCTCCATTTCGCCGTCCGGGTCAAGATAATCTTTCCAACCTTCGGTGGCGATGTCGAACTCCAGCACGCCGCTCCCCCAGACGCCCAGGTAGACCTTGCCGTCGTCGTAGGTGGCCGCGTAGTTCCAGATCTCTTCCATGGGGGCGTTTTTCTCGGTGTAGATGGTCCACTTGCCGGTGACCGTGTTGTAGCGGCTGGCCCCGGCCGTGGTGGCGACCCAAATGTTATCGTTCTCCACGGCCATGCCGTAGACCACGTCGTTGACCAGCCCGCTGTTGAGTTGATGGAAGTGGTCGAACCGACCGCCGCTAAACCGCGCGATCCCGCCGCCGAACAGTCCCAACCAAATATCGCCCGTCTTCGGGTCGACGTCGATAGATGAGACCACGCGCCAAGGCAATCCGTCCTCTTCCTTCCAACTGCGGATCTTGCCGGTTTTCTTATCGTAACAGGCCAGTCCGTCTTCGGTGCCGATCCAGACCTTCCGGCCGGCCACTTTCACCGCAAAGATATGGTCGTTCGGCAGACCGTTCTTGGTGGTGAAGTGTTTCCAGTTGGTATAGACATACGGCCTAGCGGTCGGTTCAGTTTCGGCGGCCGGTGCGGGTGTAGTGAGTGCGAGAATCGCTAGTATGATCGCCGGTAGTTTCATGGTAGTTCTCTTGTATGATTATGTGTGCCACTGCTTCGCAGAAGCAGTGCTTTCACCCAGCAGTACAAGCGGCACTGCTTCTGCGAAGCAGTGGCACACTCGGTTGTCGGAAGTTATCCGTTTTCAAGGGACTGCTACAGCGTTTTCAAATACTCGATCAGGTCGTTCAACTGATCCTTGGTCATGTCGTTGGTTACGCCGTGGGTGTCGTAGGGGTTGTACTTGGTCCAAATCTCTTCGAGCGTATGGGCCATGCCGTTGTGCATATACGGGGCCGTGCCGTAGATATTGCTCAGATGCGGCACATCGAAATGCGACTCGCGGTCCAGCGGCTGCTTCGAGCCGACATCCGTTCGCGTGCGGTTCGTATACAGCGGCGGGAAATGGCACGTGACACACCGATTCGCCTTGGGGATCGCCTGCCCGGTGTTGCTCACGGCCCGTTCGAACATGGCCTTGCCGCGGCGTTGGGCGGGTGTCAACTCGGCGCCCAACGGCCGGTGCCGGTTCGGCGGGCGCGGGATGGTGCAGATGTAAGTGGTCAACGCCGAAAGCTCTTCCGGCGTGAACGGTTCGAGCCGCGTGAAGAAGACGGCCAGTCGCGGCCCGCACTGTCGCTGCAAGCTGGGGTTGGTCCCTTCCCATTTGAACGGCGCCGTGTCGAAGATCCCCCGCAGCGTTCGGTTGTCGACCGGGCTGATCCCCAGCCCGTCCGGCTCGATGTCGTAGGTCAACCCGTCGACATGCCCGTCGGGATGACACGTATGGCACGAGAACTGGCGGTGGAACGTGATGTCGGCGCTGTGAAAGAGCCGCTCGCCGTAGCGGACCTTGGTGATTTCCTTCGGCCCGCCGAGGTCGATCCGCCCGACCGCTTCGAGCTTCTTCAGATCGATCACCGTGAGCGAATCGTCCAGCGAATTGGCCGTAAAGGCCGTCTTCCCGTCGGGCATGATCAGCACGCCGCGGGGACTGTTCTTGGTCGGGATATGTTTGATGACGAACTCGGTCGGCTTGCCCAGGTGGTTCGGAAAGATGTGCTCGCGATCGTAGTCCGTGCCCGATTGCAACATGCCGATCAGCTTCTCTACGTCGACCACCGCCACGCGATCCGACCCCGAGCTAACCACCAGGGCCAACCGCCCGTCGGGTGTGATGGCCACGTCGGCCGGATCGGGAAAACAAACGTTCGGTTCATCGAGCAGGACCTGATCCACGCGACCGTCGGACCAGATCACACCCAGTCCGTTGGTGACCGTCCAGCCTTGCAGCAGCCGCGTCATGGGCACGAGGTTCTTCGTGCGATTCGAGGTCGTCAGGCCGAACCGGCCGCTGGGGTGCCAATCGACGCCTTGCAGAAGATTGGCCCCTTCGACCACGATCCGATTCGTGACTTCCGCCCGAGCGGTGTCGATCACCGCCACTTCCGACTTCGAAGGCGCGCGGAGTTCGACGAGCCGGGATCGGGTATGGGTCACGAGGATCTGCGAACCGTCCGGCGAAAGGGCCAGCGACCAGGGACCTCGGCTGCCTGCCAACCGCTTGATCTCCCGATGCGACTCGGTATCGACGACCGAGATGTCGTCCGACGAGGTGTTCAACACGTAGAGCAATTTTCCCGTGCGATCGGTCAGTACGCCGTGGGGATCGTCGCCGACCGGGATCGTTTCCAGCACGGTCCGGGCGGCCACGTGGATCACCGAGACCGTGTCGTCGAGCCGATTGCTCACGTAGGCCCGTTTGCCGTCGGGGCTGAACGTCACATCGGTCGGCTGGCGACCGACCTCGATCTCGGCCACCTTCTTCCGCGCGACCGGATCGACGACAATCACCGTATTGGACGCTTCACAGGCCACGTAAAGCTGCGAGCCGTCAGGTGAGAGGGCCATGTTCAGCGGCGTTTTGTATTGCGGCCGGGCGGCGACCTGCGGCAACGTGGTCGGATGAGCGATCGCGGCCAGGGCCTGTTGGTAATCGAACGGCTTGCCGTGCGCGTCCTGGTGGCAGCGGAGGCACGTTTCTCGGGTAACTTCCTTCAGTCCGGCCGCCCTGGCCGCCTGGGGGTTCTTCATCACCTCGGCGTGCGAGTAGTCGTCATCCGCGCCGTGGCACGCCTCGCACCCGACGCCCTCGTAAATCGAAAACGTCTCCTTGAAACCACCGGCCGGCTCGTGATGCGACGTCGCATGGCACCCTAAGCACTTATGGTCGGTAATCGGCTCGCCGGCAACGCCCATCTCCTTGGCAATCTCTCGTGCCGCCGGCGTACCCAGCAGGGCATAGGCGTTGGCATGAGGGCCCATGCGCCACTTGCTGAACTGGTAACCCATCTCGGGCCCCTTATGGCATCGGGCACACTCCATCACGCCCGCATACATGGGCACGGGCTTTTCCTCGACGAGCGGTTCTGGCATGTCGATCAGTTCGCCCGACTTCCAATTCTTCGGCGTGGGGTGCTCGATCTCCTTCCACGCTTTGTCCAAATCGACCGTCGACTCGCCGAGCACGATCGTATGCGAACCCTTTTCGGCATGGCAGCCGAGGCAGTCTTCCTTGGTCGGCATCAAGAGGCCCGCTTTGCGAGAAAGCGTCTCGTCGGTCATCACCTCTTCTTCCATGTACTCGCTGCCCGGCCCGTGGCACTTCTCGCACTGCACGCCGTCCTCGATCGCGAACGTATCGTCCTTCTCCCAGCCTTCGGCCTCGGCGCCGGTGGCATGGCAGCCTAGGCAGATGATCGACTCCTGCGGTTCCTCGGGAATGCCGCTGAATCGGGCGATCTCCTTGGATTCGGGCTTCGCCAGCGCGGCATAGGCCCCCGCATGCTTCGACACCAGCCACAAACACTGCTGATAGCCCATGCCCTGGCCCTGATGACACTCGGCACAGACCTTCGAGCCCACGTAGACCGGTTGCTGATACGGACCCTGAGCCCGAAGGATCGAAGGCAACATGACGGCCCACACGAGCAACGTGCCGAGCGCCAAGGCGTCGAACCGAACGATAGGTCGCATCACGGCTGTTCCTCCTGGGCGCTCTCTTGAACCACGGTCAGCACCTGATTGGCCGGCACGTTTTTCAACTCGGTGATCCGTCCGTCGGGCCAGCGGATTTCGACCACCTCGGCCCGTTCGGCATCTCCTAAGCCCGCATGTACCCGCGGGTCGGCCTGCGAGAGGTAGCCGGTTACCGGGATCAGGTCGTGGATCCGGGTCAATCCGCCGGCCTTGATCGTGACTCGGGCACCGACGGCGTCGATCTTTCCGCCTGGGAGTTTTGGGGCAACCGTTAGCCAGTGGTTACGGTTGCCGCCGTCGTTGCGCAATAGCTTGGCCCGATCGTTGAGATTGACGATCAGCAGGTCCAGGTCGCCGTCGTTGTCGTAGTCGCCGTAGGTCGCTCCTCGACCGACATATTTCTGCGAGAAGTACGCGCCCGACTCCTTGGCCACGTCCTCGAAGCGACCCTGGCCGTTGTTGCGCATCAGGACGTCTTCCTCGGTGTACTCGTGATGGGCGTTGCCGTTGGCCACGAAGATGTCGAGGTGCCCGTCGTTGTCGTAATCGAAGAGGATGCCACCCCAGCCGGTGTATTGTCCGCACACGACGGCCAGATTGGTCGGGGCCGTGCGATCCTCGAAATAGTCTTCGCGATTCATCAACAGGCACCCGTACCCCATGTCGGGAATGTAGACGTCGAGCCACCCGTCGCGGTCGACGTCGCCGACGGCCGGGCCCATCGACGAGACGCCTTGCCCGCCTTCGCCGAACGCCAGGCCCATTTCGAGCCCTTCGGCCAGGAACGTGCCGTCGCCCTGGTTGCGATAGAAGTAGTTCTCCATAGCGTCGTTGGCCACGTAGATGTCCAGCAGTCCGTCGTTGTTCAGATCTGCCACGGCGGCACTCATCCCGCGGCCGTTGGGATTCAGCACGCCGGCCTCTTCGGTCACCTCGGTGAAGGTGCCGTCGCCGTTGTTGCGATACAGGGCATCCGGCCGCCCGCTGTAGCTCAACGGGCCGGGATAGCCGGCCGCCGGGTAGAAGGAGCGGAACTTGCCCTGGTCGTATTTCAGATAGTTGACCACATAGACATCCAAATCCCCGTCGCCGTCGTAGTCGAACCAAGGCGCCGAGAGGCTCCAGCGTTCGTCGGCCAAACCGGATTGCTTGGAAATGTCGGTAAACGTGCCGTCGCCGTTGTTGCGATAGAAGACGTTGGGCCCGTAGTTCAGCACGTACAGGTCGAGGTCCCCGTCGGCGTCGAAGTCGGCGGCCGAGCAGCCCGCCCCAAAACCGTCGTCGGCCACGCCGGCCTGCTTGCCGACTTCGGTGAACGTGCCGTCGCCCTGGTTGCGGTAGAGCCGGTTGAAGAGCTTCCCGCGGAGTTTCCGCCCCCGGTTGTCGCTGACGCCCTTTTGCCAACAGCCGCTCAACAAGTAGATGTCCAGCAGACCATCGCCGTCGTAGTCGAAGAACATGGCTCCGGAACCGGTCCCCTCGACGATATTGTCCAGTTCCATGTCGCCATAGCTGTGTTTGAAGTCAATGCCCGCCTCGTCGGTCACATCGGTGAACACGGGCAGTTCGACCTCGGCCGCCGTGGCTGCGAGGGCCCAAATTGCGAGGATCAGGCTGGTAAGCATCTGCATTGGCGTCATTTCGCTTCTCCGTTGGGAGGATTCTTCGGGCCCGACAAATTGTCAGCACCGGGGATTCCATCCCACAGCGCGCCCATGTCGATCCATTCGATGAAGGTCAGCTTCTCGTCGTCGGTCAGTTGATCGGCTCGGCAATCGCCGCTCTTCTCGAACGGAACTTTCGCGGCGGCGGCGTCCCAAGGTCGCGACGTGTTGCGGCCGACAATCTTCCACACCAGCGGACTGATGCGAGCCTTGCCCGGATAGACGTATCGCTTATACGGTTTGGCCGCGTCGACCTTACCCAGCAGGTTCACGTAAGCCCGATTAAAATATGCCCCGCCGCGGGGATGCTTGACCAAATCCATGCCGCCGTCCAAGAATGGCCCGGTCTTACCTTCACTGTGGCAGGCAACGCATTGGGCCTCAATGATCGGCATCACGTCGCGGCGGAAGTCGACCGTCTTTCGCTGTTTCTTCGCCACGCCCAGCTTGATCGACGGGCGGCGAAAGGCGCCCATGAACCAGTTCTCCGGCGTCAGTTCACCGTCCTCATGGCAGCCGACGCACCCGCGGGGCTCGCGATTCTTCGCCCAAATCCAGCCGCAACTTCGCAGCACGATCCCGTCGGCATCGAGCAACTGCAACTCGACCGGCATGTTGGCCGGCACCTCGACGTTGAACGAACCGTCGCCGCCCAGCGGGACTTCACCCAACACGCGTCGTTGGGCCAAGGGGGGAATCCCGTTGACCGAGAAACCGGCAAACCGCCCGCCCTGAAACGGTCTGCCCTGCCCGGGCGGACGCGCGACCGCCTCGTCGGCTCGCGGCGCAATGCCTTCCAAAACGCGCAGTCGCTTCGCTGTGCCGGAGGGCAGCCACTCGCGCTGCTTCAGGTCGGTCGTGTAGACGTTCAGGCAATAGAGCTTGCCATGGGGATCTTCCTCTTGAACCACGCTGGAACGTCCGTCGGGAATCTCCCGCGCGACGATCAGCTTGGCCTGGATCTCGTGGTAGCGGGGATCGTCGAAGATCGGCTCGATACGCTTCGTGACCGGATCCATGCGGCAGATCCCGTGCGTGGCACTTCCGTCGGCCGGACGTCGCGAGACCAACAGCGTCCCGTCGGGCAGCGGCGAGGGTGAATGAAACAGCCCGTCTGATTCTTCGGTGATCGGCCGGTAGGAATGCAACGGCCTGCGAACCTGCACGCACGAGAGCATCCCGGCTCCGTCCCAAGGCACGCGATCGGCCTCGACGAACACGACCAACCCGCCGGCCGCCGCACAAGGCATGTGCTTAATACGCCGGCCCTCGTATCCGGCAAACAGCGCGTAGTCCGTCCCGTCGATGTTCACGCCGAACAGTCCGATCCGTCCTCGCGGGCCGTGATCCAAGGTGCGTCGCTGCCACGCGGCAAACAGTATCCGCCCGTCCGACATCAGAAACGGATCCATGTCGCTGGACAGATTGAAGGTCAGCCGTCGCACGGCCGAACCGTCGAGCTTGCAAGAGTATAGGCTGGTGGCCGGTCGGTCGGTGAACTCATCGATCAGCCCCTCTTCGGAGCCTACGAAGGTCAACTGCCGCCATGGTTCGGACGAAACGATCGTGTAGAGTCTCGACTGATAGCCGGGGCTGCGACAGTCGCCCAATCCTCGGGTGATCTGCCGGACCTCGGACCCGTCGATTGTCATTTCGAAGATGTTCCAAGGGTCTCCGGCCGTTCGCTTGCCGGCGAAGAGGATCCGCTTCCCGTCGAAGGAGACGTCCGGATCACACGCACTATGAAAACCCTTGCTGCGCACACGGACCGTCGCGTTGGGCAAGAGCACGACCAGCCGAGCCCCTTCGCCATAGTCGGCTCGCAACATCCGGCCGGTCGGTTGCTTCACGTCAACTTCGGCGGGTAACTGAGTCAGCACGACCGGCCCGGGCAGTTCGGCCGCGCGGGTCTCGGAAAATGTCGCAAGGAGGCTCAGACAGACGGCAAGTCCGATCGCGCAACGACAGACCCTGCTCGCGGGCAATAGATAAGAATCGATCACACAAGTCCCAGTCTTCGCAAGAGGAAAGGGGCAGTCAGAAGGATACACGCAACCTGCCGACTTCTTTCCGTAGAGCCGGGAGACGGGGATTTGCGGCAACGACACCGGGGCTAGGACTCCGATCACTCCTGATACACACCATATATCTATAAGATTATTGGTTACCCGCCCGCGAGGTCAAGTCGTTTGAGTTTGCCGGGAAAGACGAATGCCACGGGGGGTGCGACTCCATCCCCTTTTTCGACGCGGCCATAATGCTTGCCCCCGATAGGCCCAAGTGATTAAACTTGACTTAAGAGGGCGATATTCCACAAGAGTTCGTAGTGACCCGATTCATCGGGTCTAGATGGCGTTGCACGATCCGGGGAATATGTAGGGTGGGTCTTCGCTGCTCGACCCACCCTACCAACTACAAACGGTTCATCAATAGTCGGTAGTCCACGGCAAACATTTCGATGTCTACGGCCAGCCACGATTCAAGCATGGAACTCGACGCCGCCGACGGGGGCGTCTGGCTCAACGGCGACATTTTGGCTTGCGCCTGTCCCGATTGCGGCGCGCCGATGTCGATCCGGCTGTGGCTGATGGTGGCCGACTGCTACCGGTGCGGCGCGAGCGTCGAACTTTCTGAAGAGCAGGAGCAGGAAGCGCTCCGACTATTGCGCCGCCAAGAGACGGCCAAGCAGGCCGAATCGCAAGCTGCCGCCGCGGCCATTTCGCCCACCATGGCCCGGCGTCCGCCGCCGCCGATGCCAATATCGCAGCCGCCGCCTGCTCAGCCCGAGACACTTCGCCAACCGCGTCGCGTGGCCGCGTCGCAGGTCCACCGTGGGGCCCGGGCGCATATCCGTAAGCTTTATGAGCGAGGCGGGGCGCTGGTCTTCTTTACGTCGCTGTTAAGCGATCTGCCGGCTTGGTTGGTCAGTCTGGTCGTACACATGATCGCCCTGCTGTTGCTGGCGTTGTGGCTCGACAAGCCGCCCGAGGAAGATCTTTCGATCACTTTGTCCACGTCGCTCAGTTATGAAGATATCGAAGGGCAAGACAGCGAGTTGGACGAGGTTTTCCCTGACGCCTTCGAGTTCGAGGATCCCGGGGCGATCGAGTTGATCTCCGACGTTCAAGCGCGTGGCACGCAGATCGATCTGCCGCCGATGGATCCGGCGATCGCCGTACCGCCACTTGTCGGGCGGATGCCGAATTCGGCCGCACGCTCGGCCACGCGAATGCCGACCGGGAAAGTCGGACGGATGTTCGTCGGCCGCGATCCGCAAGCCCGGGCGCGCATGGTGGGCGCAGGCGGGGGAACCACCTTCACCGAAGCCGCCGTCACCCGAGGGCTGGAATTTCTCGCCCGACACCAACAGGCCGACGGGAGTTGGAGCCTGCATCGTTTCAACCGGCACTCCGGGTGCGACAAGACCTGCACGGGCGAGGGCCGAATGCACAACGACACGGCCGCCACCGCCATGGCCCTGCTGCCGTTTCTCGGCGCCGGACAAACGCATTGGGAAGGCGAGTACACGGGCCAGGTCACCGCGGGCCTGAAGTGGTTGATCGAGCATCAGAAGCCGGACGGCGATTTGCGCGGCGGCGGACCGCGGATCAGTCAGATGTATGCACATGCCCAGGCCGCCATCGCGCTGTGCGAAGCCTACGCACTCTCAGGCGACGATCAGCTTCGCGAGCCAGCCCAATTGGCCGTCAACTTCATCGTCTACTCCCAGCATCCCAAGGGCGGTTGGCGCTACTCGCCCGGCGAGCAGGCCGATACGAGCGTCGTGGGGTGGCATCTGATGGCGCTGAAAAGTGCCCAAATGGCTTATCTGCTCGTGCCACGGGAAGCCTTCCAGTTGTCCGGTCAGTACCTCGATCGGGCGCAGACCGACTCCAGCGGCGGACGCTACGGCTACCAGCCCGGCAGTCCACCCACGCACTCGATGACGGCCGAGGCCCTGTTGTGCCGCCAGTATCTCGGCTGGGGGCACGATCACCCAGGCCTGGTATCCGGGGCCAACTTCCTGATAAGAAAGCATCCGCCGTCGACCAAGCAGACGAACATCTACTACTGGTACTACGCCACGCAGATGATGCATCACCAGGGCGGTCGAACCTGGAGGAAGTGGAACGCCCGGATGCGCAATGTGCTGGTCGACACGCAAGAGAAGCACGGCCACGCGGCCGGCAGTTGGACCCCGAAGGGTCACGGAAGCGCCGGCAGCCACTCTCGATCCGGCGGCCGAATCTACATGACCGCCCTGGCTATCTGCACGCTGGAAGTCTATTACCGCCACATGCCGCTCTACAACCAAGACGCCGTCGAAGGCGTAGAATGAGGCCCGAGCGCTCTCTTGGGGGCTGGTCGCTTCAGCGACCATGCGGCCCAACCCACACGGTCCCAACTTC
>CAYYOX010000216.1:0-9355 GCA_964473065.1 uncultured Planctomycetaceae bacterium
CGGCAGCCAACGAGTGCAAGCTCCGGGGCGCGGGGCAGACATGCTCGGGCGACAGGGCGGTTGAAATTCTCGCCCGCTACGAGATCGCCGACCGCTCGGCCGTCATCGGACGGATCGCCCAGTCAAGCCAAACGCCACTGGTGGAGATGGTCACCTCCATCGGCGGCAGGCGTGTGATCCAGATGCCGTACGGCGAAGAGCTGCCGAGGATCTGCTAAGCCGGCCGCCAGCATCCCGAGACGTGCGCATTTGTGCGCAAGCGTGCGCATCTGTGCGCAAACGTGCGCAAGCGTGCGCATTTGTGCGCATTTGTGCGCAAACGTGCGCATTTGTGCGCATTGGTTTTGACGTAAGCCTCCGAAAAAACAGCAGTTACGAATTTAAGGGTCCAAATCCGGCTGTTTTTCCGTTTTCGGCTTTTGGCTTTTTTGGGTGTTTTCCAATCCCTGGCCGTCGCTATTCACTTTTCAATCCCGGCGCGCCGGGATTCCGAGTTCCGGGTCCTGGCGCGCATAGCGCCTCCGTATTACGCGTGAGGCACCTCTTTTGCGCGCGCAAATCTGTAAGTTGGGGATGTCTGCGAAGCGGCAAGCCTTTTTGGGGCCGGGAATAAGAAAATTTGATTTTTCGGGGTTACTTTCGACCCGCGCGTGCAATTTTGCGCGCGCAAATCTGTCACTTGGGCCGCAGAGGCTCAGAGGCCGCAGAGAGTCCCGGCGCGCCGGGATCGAACGGCCGTTTTGCCACAGAGAACACAAAGACCTCAGAGAGTTGCAAAGGTGGGCAGCGAGCGGGACGCTGTTTCGGAACCCGTAGCCAGTAGCCCCCATTTCCGCGCGGCGGGCTTCCCAGGCCGCCGCGTTGGGATTGAGCTTGATGCGTATCATGGCTTTGGTGTATGTACTGATATTCCCCACAGACTTCGCCAATGTCACAAAGGAGCTTGCTTACGGTATTCTTTGCCGCCCCCGTCATTCGGACAGTCGCCCGAATTGAATTGCCCTCTACCAACGCCCGGAGGATGCTTGCCCGCTTGTCAGTACCCAACTGGTTCATACTGACATTATGCTTGAGCGGTCAAGGAAAGTCAAGCATTATTTAGAACAAATACTAAATTTAGTTTTTTTTGTTGATATATCTTAATCTAGGCCGTAAGCTATACCAGGAAGGAAAATGATCCAAGAAAGGCAGAAAAGACATGGACTTCGGAGTATCCAAATTTAGAAACCCTTTTAGGCCAGGGGCGGGGCATATGCCGCCGTATCTCGCAGGCCGTAACGCAGAAGAGGAAGAATTCCGGCGACTGCTGGGCCAAGATAATATCCTTGAGAATATGATCTTAACCGGCTTGAGAGGTGTCGGTAAGACCGTGTTACTTGAGACCCTCAAGCCGATTGCGATTGAAGAAAACTGGCTTTGGCTTGGAACTGATCTGTCGGAAGCATCTACTATCAGCGAAGAGCATTTGGTGACTCGTCTGCTTACGGATTTATCCGTTGCCACTTCTTCTATCGTTACAGAAACAGCCGAATTCCCGCTCTTTGGCTTCAAAAAAGGAACCCGCACTCTCGAAGAAACGCTCCACTATGATGCCTTAGTCGATCTCTACAACAGCGTTGCTGGGCTTGCCGCCGATAAATTGAAGCACGTCCTAACAACGGCTTGGAGGCATATTAACGAAGACGGCCGCCGTGGCGTTGTTTTTGCCTACGATGAAGCCCAAAATCTTGCCGATCATGCCGCCAAGGAACAATTCCCGCTCTCATTACTACTTGACGTTTTCCAGTCCATTCAGCGACAAGGTATGCCTTTTATGCTAGTATTAGTTGGGCTGCCAACGCTGTTCCCTAAAGTGGTTCAAGCCAGAACATATACCGAGAGAATGTTCCGCGTTCTCTTTCTTGATAGATTGAAACCAGAAGACTGCAAAGACGCGATCACGAAGCCCGTCGAAACCGAAGGCTCCCTAGTAACATTTGACAAAGGTTCTGTTAACACAATCACGGAAGTATCAGGGGGATACCCTTACTTTATTCAGTTCATCTGCCGTGAGGTTTTCGATATTTGGACTCAAAAATACAGCCTTGGTCAGTCGCCATCACCCATTCCAATTGAACAAATCATACGAAAACTAGATACCGATTTTTTTGCGGGACGCTGGGCGAGAACCACGGATAGGCAGCGGCAATTACTACAAGTGATTGCCCAATTGGACAACGCCAATGAAGAATTCACTGGCCAAGACATTGTTGAACTTTCTAAAACGATCCTAGAAAAGCCTTTTGGCAGCAGTCATGTCAATCAAATGCTTGCATCACTAGGTACGGCTGGATTGGTCTATAAGAACCGGCATGGCAGATATTCTTTTGCGGTTCCTCTCTTGGGTGACTTTATTTTGCGCCAAATCGAGGGAACACCTTAAGGCTTCGCGAGTTTTGCCCATCTAATACGAGCCGCATCGCGGGCTATCTCGCTGCGCCTTTCTGCCGACAGCTTCATAGCCCTAGCCTTGCCACCCTTCAGCCCGCCCAATTTGCCTAGCGCGACCGCCGCAGGGTTTTTCTTGGGCTTCGGGACTTTCGGCCCCTGGCCTGTGACTTGGCCTACGATAGAAGCCGCCAACTCGTTCGCGTCAGCGTTTTTCTTGCTTGACCGCTTTGGCATTTGCTCATTATATGAGCGGGTGAGAGGCTAGCCAAGTAAATCTTCGGGCGGGTGGCATGGCCACGCTTGCGTGGCCATGAGTATTGTTCGGACATTGCATGCTCACGCAAGCGTGAGTATGGCTGAAGACGGTATTTGTAGACAACCGGGAGCGAAAGGGAGCGCTAAAGTCAGAGGTGGACGGGGACGATACGATAGAGGAACAACGTACCTAAGCGACCAGTTTCAAGACACCATCATGGGGAGTAGAACCCACGTATGTCGGCACAAAGTGAACACGTATCACATGGGATCCACTGTTCCATGGTTACCCCAGAAGACGGCTAAAACGTGGTACGGTGCTGCGTGAACGTTTGGGGATTTTGAGATGCATGGGTGGAGTTTAAGATGGGGTTTGGTGATCTTCTAGAACTGCTTCTCAAAAAGGAGAACAGGCCTGCATGCCTCTGGGTCGGCGGTTTCATGGTCGCCTTGACGGTGGCGTTTTGGTTTGGTGGCGGGTTCCCACAAGGTGCAGACGGAAAGGGTGTGATATTCTCCGGAGGCTGGTTCCGCGAAGTGTTCATAGTCCTTATATGTGTCGTTTTCCTTCTCGGGTCGCTTCTGCTGTTGGCTGGATTCACAGGTCGCACTTCTGACGATGATGAGCCCTGACCAACTGCTGCAATTGACCTGTTCGTTGGTGAGATAGATTATGAAGCCATCGCGGGGCAGACCACTGCACGTGCTAATCAACTGAGCGGGAGACGTTGAGTAGGAGTAATTCAAATGAGTGATTCGGAAAAGACAAGGTGCAAAATCGACAATCTTTTGAAAGCAGTCGCCGAACTCAACCGAGCCTTGCAGGTAAGTAGGTCTATCGACGTGAATCAAGATACCCGAGTTCGTCGCGCTGTACAGCATCTGAATCTTGCCGCTGACAAGGTTAAGACCAACGGTGGAACCTGATCTTTTGGCGGGTAGCCCCGACTGCTTGGGACTTGCAAAGCTTGTTGCCGGAAATGGGGACGTATCCCAGTGCTAACGCACGCGGCGTTCACTACAAAAGAGGGAGGTCGTCGTGCCGACGACAAGACCAAAAGAAGGAGGTCGTGCGCTTCGACCCCGGCGCCCGCTCCCTCACGGTCGCGGGTCGTTGCTCTCCGCAATCTGCAAACTGCAATGACCGATCCCGCTCGCTCACGGTTCGACTCCTTTCTGTCCTGTAAAGGCCTGCTTCATCAGGCCGATGTTCTTGGTCTTTGGTGTACTGCAACTTTGGGCCTGTACTTCAAGGCACATACGCGGTAACATTTCGTTCATAGTCCTTTCCAAACTAAGCGCTAACAGCAGGGTTATGGCTATGAAACGGGCAGCGTTTTGGGTGCTTCTGTTCCTTGCAGGCGGGCTGGTTGGCCTCATAATTGACGCGACCGTCGGAACACTGTGGGTCGGCCTGGAATGGCGAAAGCCTGTCGCCGATTGGCTCCTGAGCAAAGGGGTGCCATCAATAGTGGCCGCATACTGGGGCCTGATCTGGATCAGGCTTCCGGACTGGGCGGCACTGCTCGTGCTCGGGGTTGTCATCGGACGGTTCGCGCGAGCTGGCAAGTGGCTTCGGTATGCCTTGGTTATGGGTGGCGGCTTCATTGCATATTCGCTCATCTATAGCATTCCGTATTGCTTCAGGCTTGCCGAGTCTGATGGTTCTCTGGCTGTCGGAACCTTCTGGCGTTTAATGGCCTGGCACTTGATTTCGATCCTCTTTCTCCTATTGGCTGCCTGGCTGTTCAGCCGAACTCGCGGAAAAGGCGCCCCCGAGGCCAGTGCATCACCTATTGCTGAAAGCTAACCTTTCTTGGCAAACGCCTGCTTCAGCAGGTCGATGTTGTCCTTGCCGATCTCAATCACTTCGCCGGGGTCTCGCCTGTACGGGTCGAAGTCGCTTGGCTTGAAGGCCCGGCCTTTCTTGCGGAAGGCGTAATACAGCTTTGCGGTCTTTTCAGACTGCTGTCTGGCAATCTCGGAATAGTCCATCTCATCTCTCATTGCCATCCCTTCTTCTTTACGGTTGGTCGCAGCCCGGCCAGTCGGGGCTTGTGAAGCGTGTTGCCGGAAATGGGGACCTATCCTAATGCTAGCGCGCGCGGCGCAGGCTCCGGGCGACGGGCTACTGGTTACTGGTTCCGGGCTCCGGGCTACTGGCTCCAGGCTCCGGCTCCAGCGGCTCGGGCGTGTGTTGGGGGCCGATGAGCTGGCCGGAGAGTGTTTTCAGGAGCGGCTGGGGGTTGTCCTTCTCGTGGTTGAGCAGTTGGAGTTCCAGCTCTTTTAGTTTGGCGGGGGCGAGGGTTTTCCAGCCGAGACGGCCGCGACACTTCGGGTACTTCGAGCAGCCCAGCCACGGCCCGCGCTTCGAGCGGCGCAGGTTGAGCGGGCTTTCGCATTTCGGGCAGTTCAGGTCCACCTCGAGCGGCGGGGGGCTTGGCAGCTTGACGTGGCCTTTGCGGTCCAGGTTCACCACGCCGTCGCAATCGGGATAACGCGAGCAGCTCAGGAACGGCCCGTAGCGGCCCTTGCGCTGCGTCATGGGCGAGCTGCACTTCGTGCAGGCGACGTCAACCAGCAGCGGCTTGCTCTTCTTGCCCTCCTTGTCCACGGGGCAGGTCGTCTTGCATTTGGGATAGCCCGTGCAGGCAAGGTAGCGGCCGGTCTTGGAGAACTTGTAGACCATCGGCCGGTCGCACTTCTCGCAGGTGTAGTCGCTGGGGACCTCTTCGGCCTTGGCGTGGATCATCTCTTCGCTGGCCTTTTCGAGGTTCTCGCTGAACGGCCTGTAGAATTCTTCGAGGACCTCGACCCACTCGGCCTGGGCGTCTTCGACGCGGTCGAGTTGGTCTTCCATGTGTGCGGTGAAGCGGACGTCCAGGATGTTCGGGAAATGCTTGACGAGCTTGTCCGTCACGACGATGCCGAGGTCCGTCGGGCGGAAGGTGTGGTCTTCCTGCTCGACGTAGCCGCGAGCCTGGATCGTCTGGATGATCGGGGCGTACGTGCTGGGCCGGCCGATGCCGTCGGCCTCCATCGCCTTTACCAGCGAGGCCTCGGTGTATCGCGGCGGCGCCTGTGTGAAGTGCTGGGTGGGTAACAGCTCCACGGGCGCCACTTGCTGGCCTTGGTCGAGGGCGGGCAGTATCTGCTCGCCGCCTTTGGGCGGCCCGGCCGCACGGAAGTATCCGTCGAACGCCAGCGTTCGCCCGATGGCCTTGAAGAGCCCCTGGCGCTTCTTGCCGCCGGCGACGACCTCGGCGACGATGTCGGCCTCGGTGACCTTCCAGATAGCCGGGGCCATCTGGCAGGCGACGAAGCGCTGCCAGATCAGGCGGTAGAGCTTGAACTGATGGTCGTTCAGCGCCCCGCGCAGGTCCTCCGGGTGGCGGCTGACGTCGGTGGGGCGGACGGCCTCGTGGGCCTCCTGTGCCCGCCGGCCGGAGGCGTAGCGGTTGGGCTTTTCCGGCAGATAGTCTTTGCCGAACTCGGCTTCGATCAGCGAGCGGACCTGGCCGATGGCCTCGTTGGAAAGGTGCGTGCTGTCGGTCCGCATGTATGTAATCAGCCCGACGCTGCCTTCCTTGGGGATTTCGACGCCCTCGTAGAGCTGCTGGGCGATCCGCATCGTCCGCGAGGCCGAAAAGCGAAGCCGCACCGCCGCCTGCTGCTGCATCGAGACGGTGGTCAGCGGCGCGGGCGGCCGGGATCGCTTATCGCGGTGGTTGAGCTTGGCGATCGTGAACGGACCGGCGTCCTCGGCGACGCAGCCGAGCACCTCAACGCAGTGCTGGGCCGGACCTTTGGCCTTGGGCTCCTCTCGCCGCTGGACCTTCTCAACGGCCAGGCCGAGGGCCTCTGCGATCTCAAGGGCTGTCTCGGCGCTGCCGGCCTGGAACTTCGCGGCGTCCCACTTGAGAAGCTCGGCGCGGAAGGCGTTGTGGTCGGCGAGGAACTGCTGGCGGGCCTCCCGCGTGGGGGCGTTGCCCTTTTGGTCGGTCGATGCGAGGAACTTGGCCCATTTTGCGGTCAGTTCGCCGCGTTTTCGGAGGTCCGGCGTGAAGATGGCTGCGATCTTCCAGTATTCGGCCGGCATGAAGGCCTCGACCTCACGTTCGCGTTCGACGATCAGCCGCACCGCCACGGACTGCACCCGCCCGGCCGAGAGGCCGCCGGCTACTTTGCGCCACAGCAGCGGGGAGATCTTATAGCCGACGATCCTATCGAGGATCCGCCGGGCCTGCTGGGCGTTGACCTTGTTGGTGTCGATGCTTCGCGGCTGGGCGAAGGCCTCGCGGATCGCACCTTGCGTGATCTCATTGAAGACCACGCGGCGGATCTTCTCCTCGCTGACGCCGAGGCTTTCGGCCAGGTGCCAGGCGATGGCCTCGCCCTCGCGGTCCAGGTCGGTGGCCAGGAAGACCTGGGAGGCCGACTTGGCGTGTTTCTTCAGGTCGGTGAGAATCTTCTTGCGCCCGTCGAGCGGCTCGTAGGTGGGGGAGAAGCCGTGCTCGATGTCCACGCCCAGATCGCGCTTGGGCAGGTCGCGGACGTGGCCCATCGAGGCGTTGGCCACGAAATCGCGGCCGAGGTAGCGATTGCTGGTCTTGGCCTTTGCCGGCGACTCGACGATGACCAGGTTCTTGCCGCGCGTAGTGGCGTCGCTTGCCGTCTTGCGACGGCCGGCGGCTTTCCTGGCGGGTTTCTGAGCTGTCTTGGCCATTTCTGATTTCTAATCTGGCTATTCGGCCTAATGGCAGTGCCTACCTTAGTTATACACACGGCCGAAGCGCGCACATAATTTGGCGCAGGAAAGGGCCTTGTCAAGGGTGCGAAGGGAACTTTCTTGGGGGTTGGGGACGTAAGCACCTTATATAAAAACAGATATAAATCCAACTCGGAGCGGATTCCTCATGCGGTCGCTGGGCGGTCGGGTCGGTCGGCCGCCGGAGGCCCCGGCGGCTGGAGGGATTTATCTACCGCCAGGCCGGCCTGCAGGCTACAGGAAACTCGCCGGGATAATATCCCGATACGGCGAGCCCAGGTGATCACCCTGCGTAAGTCATTTCCCGGGCCATGTTTGACAAAATAGGAATCTAGTGTATAATCGAACTTGTTGCCTGTTGCGGCCTGCCGAGTTAGATGCAGGTTTTTTTTGGAGTGCCAGGAGCAGGGGTGAGGCTGGCCTCACTTCACCTGCCATGCTTAGCATTCACCGCGCATCGGAGGCGCCTGGCAGGGAACTCACCGTCAGAAAGGAAAGGGAATGAACAGCCGCACCCGCAGGCTCGGATGCTTCGCCATCGCCTTTGTCATCGCCATCGCCGGGGTAGCCACGGCCGCAACCCGCACGTGGGACAACGACGCCAACGACAATGACTGGTTCAATTTCGTCAATTGGGACCCCAACGGCACTCCGCTTTCCTCGGACGATCTGACCGTCCTTAGCGGTTCTCCAGAGACGAATTCGCCCATTTACGTCTCCTCGAACGGCTCGATTGCCGTTACGGGCTCGTCGGCCTCGGTGACGTGCGATTACATCTACCCCGGACTCAGCAGCGCTGGTACGGTAAGTCTCTCGGCTGGTGGGAGCCTTTCGAGCTATCGTGGCTACATTGGCTACACTGCTTCGGCGACCGGGACGGTGCTGGTCCAGGGGGTTGGGTCTACCTGGACAAACACCAATCTGATTGCCGTCGGCTACAACGGCACAGGCATCATCGAGGTCACCGCCGGCGGCAGCGTTTCCAGCAATTGGGGCTTTGTTGGTGACGGAGTGGGCTCTGATGGCACTGTCATCGTCGATGGAGCGAACTCGGGCGGGAACATCAACTACATGATAGTCGGCGGCGAAGGCCAGGGGGTGCTGGAGATTCGCAACGGCGCGACGTTCTCGGGCGATTACAGTTGGATCGGGGATTCCAACGGCTCCTACGGAAGCGTGACGGTTGACGGCAACGGCTCTGCCTGGATCCACACCAATATTCTCCGTGTCGGTTACGGCGGGACGGGCAGCCTGACCATTCAGAACGGCGGGATGGTTTCCAACACTACTGGGCTTGTCGGCCGGAATGTCGGCGCCGACGGCACCGTGACTGTCGATGGCGCCGGTTCGACCTGGACCTGCAGTGATTCTCTGAAGGTCGGCTACTACGCCAGGGGCACGGTCAGTATCGAAAACGGCGGGAGCCTGGCCAGCGCAGATTCCACGATCGGCCTCAATAGTGGCTCGCAGGGCACGGTGACGGTAAGCGGGGCAGGCTCGACGTGGACGGAGAGCAACGAGCTTGTCGTTGGACGGTCTGGCAGCGGCGCCTTGAACATCCTGGCCGGCGGGAGTGTTTCAAGCTATCGTGGCTACCTGGGGTACAATTCTTCCGGCGAGGGCAACGCTCTGGTTAGCGGTGCCGGCTCTACCTGGACTAACACGAATCTGATTGCCGTGGGCTACCGCGGTTCCGGTGTGGTCGAGGTCGCCGCCGGTGGCAGCGTTTCCAGTTCCTCTGCCTACATCGGCGACTTGGCCGGCTCGGACGGCACCATCATCGTCGACGGGGCGAACTCGATCTGTAACATCGACTATACGTTTGTCGGCTACGAAGGCGACGGCACGCTGGAGATTCGCAACGGCGCGACGTTCTCGGGCGATTACAGTTGGATCGGGGAT
>CAYYOX010000216.1:9455-10220 GCA_964473065.1 uncultured Planctomycetaceae bacterium
TGACGGTTGACGGCAACGGCTCTGCCTGGATCCACACCAATATTCTCCGTGTCGGCCACGGCGGGACGGGCAGCCTGACCATTCAAAACGGCGGGATCGTTTCCAACACCACCGCCATTGTCGGCCGGGATGTCGGCGCGGAAGGCAGCGTGACGGTCAATGGCCCCGACTCGAGCTGGACCAGCAGTGAGTCTCTGATCGTCGGCTACTACGCCACCGGTGCGGTCAGTATCGAAAACGGCGGGAGCCTGGCGAGCACAAATTCCACGATTGGCCTCAATAGCGGCTCCGAGGGCACCGTGACGGTAAGCGGAGTAGGCTCGACGTGGACGGAGAGCAACGAACTCAGTGTGGGAGGCAGTGGCGCAGGCGCCTTGAACATCCTGGCCGGCGGGAGTGTTTCAAGCCGTAGAGGTTACGTCGGATACTATTCGGCGGGCGAGGGCAACGCTCTGGTCAGCGGCGCCGGCTCGACCTGGACCAACACCGAGGACCTTACGATCGGACTTGACGGTTCAGGCGCCATGACCGTCCAAAGCGGCGGAAGCGTTTCAAGCGCCGACGGCTACCTGGGCGACAATTTCGGGTCTTATGGAGAAGCGACCGTCAGCGGCGCCGGATCGACCTGGGCCTCTGCTAACAACCTGTACGTCGGCTTCGAGGGTTCTGGCATGCTGACGGTCCAGGACGGTGGAAGCGTCTCGAGCGCGGCCGGCTGGGTGGGAGTCTGGTCGGGCTCGGACGGCACGGCGCCCGGGGGATGGA
>CAYYOX010000217.1:0-2907 GCA_964473065.1 uncultured Planctomycetaceae bacterium
TGGGCCTCGAACCCTTGCTCCCGCTCGGGCGGGATGTAAGGGCACAACGTGCACTTTCCCGCGAGGGCCTTGTCGTGCGTGGCGTGGCGAAGATAGTCGAAGCTCACCTTCGGCCACTCGGCCTCCGTCTTCTTGTGCATCACATAGAAACTCTTCCAGTCGAGTGCCCCGGCATCTTCGGCCATCTTCGCAGGCTCGCGGTGGCAGGCCATGCACTCCGAGTGATAGGTGTCTCGCAGAACTTCATAGTAGTCGGGCATAATCGGCACGTACTCGTGCTCGCGATGCACTCGCTCGACGACATGACACTCGCCGCAGGTCACTCCGCCCGCTTTCTTGCCCTGCTTTGCTCGCTTGGTATGGCACTCGATGCACTTGTCGTGAAAGGCGTCCATCAGGTCGTCGGCGTCGGTCTGATCGTCGACGATCAAGTAGGTGAACAGCAGACTGCCGCCGTCATCCTTGTCGTGGCACGTTTCGCAGTCTTCGCCTTCCTCTTCCAGGGCCAGCGCGTGCTTGTCGTGATCGAAACGCACCGGAGGCCGGTCGAGTTTGTCGAAGACATCGGGAATGGTGATGAACCGGGCCGGCGGTGCGGCTTCCGATACGGCATCAGCCGGGCTCGACGAGTCCTTGCACCCGAGCATCACGCAGCAGACCATCGCCAGGCATCCGGCAACACAGCACGCAATAGACCTTTTATCCATAGTCGCAGTCTTCATCGTTCGAGTCGTGGCTAAGAATTAGTTCTCAAAGACAGGGCGCGGCAGCAGTTGGGCTCTCTCGGCGATCTCGGGCATCCGCTTCTCCCACTCGATGGGCATCACGTGAACGCCGGCAATACCCTGCGTTTCCTTGAACTCGGCGATCTGTTCGCAGCAGATCTCGATACCCTCGTTGGCCTGCTGCTTCTTCTCGACCCCTTTGAGGCGCTTGATGACCCAGTCGGGTACGTCCAGCCCGGGCACGTTCTTCTGCATGTATCGGGCCATGCCGAGCGACTTCATGGGGGTTACGCCGGCCAGGATAAAGACCTTCTCGGTAAGTCCCATGTCAACGGCCTGCTTGACCCACTCGCGGAAGCGTTCCATGTTGTAGATGCACTGGGTCTGGATGAAATCGGCGCCGGCTAGCACTTTCTTGGCCAGCCGAAACACGCGGAGTTCATACGGCTCGGCGAACGGATTGGCCGCGGCCCCGATGAACAGCTCCGGCGGCTTGGTGAGTTCCTTGCCGCTCATGAATACGCCCTCATCGCGCATCATCTTCACCAAGGCGATCAACTGGATGGAGTCGATATCGAAGACCTTCTTGCTCTTCGGGTCGTCGCCGAATTTCTGATGGTCGCCGGACAGGCAGAGAATGTTTCGGATCCCCAAGGCCGAGGCGCCGAGGATGTCGGCCTGCATGGCAATGCGGTTTCGGTCGCGGCAGACCATTTGGTAGTTCGGTTCGAGCCCTTCCCGGACCACCAGGGCAGACGCCGCCATGCTGGCCATTCGCGCCACGGCCGTCTGGTTGTCGGTGATGTTGACCGCATCGACCATGCCCTTGAGGTACTGCACCTTCTCCTTGACGGCCTCGGGATCCGCGCCGCGCGGGGGGCCAAGCTCACCGGTCACGGCGAACTTGCCTTCTCGGAGCACTCGCTCTAAATTGCTTCTTGCCTTCATATTTCCACTGCCTGCTCGAATCGGTTGTGACTATGGTTAGTCTTTCTTGGTGTACCGCTCTTTGTACGGCTCCAGCACCAAGCTACCCTGCGTTTGGTCTTCCCACTCCCTGGCCGGGAATATCTTGGTGATATTTTCCAGCCGGCCCTGCTTCTTCAGTCGCTCGTAAATCTGGATCCACGCACAAGGCGTGTCTTCGTCCACTTCGCAATGCCCGTCCTGCGGTCCGCCGCAAGGCCCGTTAAGAAGCCCCTTGGCACACATGGTCACCGGGCATATCCCGCCGGTTACATCCAGCACGCAATTGCCGCAACACTTGCACTTCTCCTCATACCAGCCGACGTCTCGGTTGACGCCCACGAACATCGAGTTCAGCGCCGGGAAGACGGGGATATCGGGATAGCGTTCGGCGATGAACTGCACGCCGGCGCCGCAACCCATCGAAAGAATCGCATCGCACTCTTTCACGAGTTGGTCCAAATCATCGAGGAAATGGGCCTCGCACTGCCGTTCGACCGTGAAGCCTTTGGTCTCCAACTGCACCTTATCCACCTTGCACGAGACCATCAGTTTGGTGTTCAGGTCGTCGACCTCCCGCTGTCCGCCGGCAAGGCAGACCGCGGTACAACCGCCACATCCCACCGTGAGGATCTTGGTATAGCCCTCGAGCATCTGCTTGAGTTCTTCTAGGTTCTTGATTTTTGCAACTATCATCGTGTTACTCCGATTCTGAAGAGTCTTCCTCAGTCACGTTCAGTAGGTAGTCGTCCTCGGGCGCTCCGAGCGACTGGGGGTAAACCCCGTCAATACCCTGGGATCGCAAAATGCTCCGCGCAAAGGCGATCATATTGGGAATGTCGATGCCAAACGGGCAGTAGCAACGTTCGCAAAGCGCACAGTTTCCCCAGACGAGATCCCGCATCTCTTCCAATTGCGCCCGGGTTACTTTGCCCTTCTTCTTATAGAGAATCCCGAGAGACTTCAGCACTTTATAGGAAGGCATGTACCGGGGATCGTCGTCATTATTGCGGAAGCGGAAACAACTCTCGGCACAGAGCGTACACCCAGCGCAGGTGGAAAGGCAGAGCTTCATCCGGCCCTTCTTCTGCTTGAGCATTTCCCAAATCTGGGTCACGTCAACAGGTTTTTGATCATCTTCAGGCATGTTACTTGCCATTTCTCAGTTCGACCACACTCGGCTACCGCGCCACATACTGAACTCGCTTCCGAACAG
>CAYYOX010000217.1:3007-5745 GCA_964473065.1 uncultured Planctomycetaceae bacterium
CTCAGTTCGACCACACTCGGCTACCGCGCCACATACTGAACTCGCTTCCGAACAGCGTTCGGGCGAAGAAGAAAAAGACCATGTGCCCCACCTTGGTGAAGGGGATGGCAATCAACATCAACTCTCCCGCCAGGATATGGAGAGTAATCATCGTCTTGTAATCCGTCCACTGGTGATAGGCCAGAAAGCCGGTCAGGAAGGGCGCGGCGGTGATCGCCAGGACCAGATGGTCGCTGAGCGAGGAGATGGCCCGCACGCGCGGAACCACCAGCCGACGCACCAAAAAGAACAGGCACCCCGCCAGCACGATCATGGTCATCACATCGATCAGCCCGTCAGGAAGGCTGAAAAAGCCGATCCCCCACGATTCGCGCCAAACCAAGTTGTGGGCGAGTGTCAAAAAGGGAATGACGAAAAGGCAACTGTGGAAGACGAGCGAAACGAGCGCCATCACCGGGTGTTGCCCGAGGAGGCTGTTCTGCAGGAAGATGATCACCTTGAGCTTCCGTTCTTCGGGCGAATCTTTCCGTACATTGGTCGCGGGGCAGTAGGCCTGCTCCTTCTTCTTGGTCAAACGGAACAACTGAACGACCCGATAGCTGACCCCGGCGATAAAAACTATCGCAGCGATCCACATCAAAGGCCCTCGCGCCAATTCATACAGCAGTTCATACATCAGCAGAGATCTCCAAAAAGCATCTTGGCGTTCTCGAACGTCTGTCGGTGACAAAAAGCCCAGTCGATCCGGCTACATCACCTGTAAAGCATAGCCGTCACTCTGGGCTGTTTGCCCGGGACCCCTGGCGGGAGTCGCCGGCATGGCCGAAGCCAAACGTGAAGCGTCCCTACGGAAGAGCCTTTTTAGGTGGGAAAAGGATGGACCCGGCGTCGGGTCCGGCGTGTCCTTCCTGGACGGCCCGGCACGGCCTGCCACCATCTACTGTATCATAGCGATTCGCCGAAGCCCCAACTACCCCCAGGGTCAACCCGCATCGCGATTCCAATCGGGGGAGGCGAAGGCTGCCCGTTTAGCCGCCGACGGCACGTCGGTGATAAAAGGGCCCGGTCCTCACCGACGTGCCGTCGGCGGCTAAACGAATCTCACCGACGTGCCGTCGGCGGCTAAACGACTAACGTGCCCTTACCCGGAGGTTTCCGGCGAGGATGCCGCGGGTAGGACGACCGGCAGCTTCAGGATGAATCGGGCCCCGCTGTCCGGTTCGCTCTGGACTAAGACCTTGCCGCCGTGCTCGTTGAAGATTTTCTGGCTCACGGGCAATCCCAGACCGGTGCCTCGGCCCTTCTTGTTGGAGACGAACGGCCGGAAAAGAGATTCCATCTGGTCGGCCGGGATGCCGGGGCCATTGTCCACGACCGTAATCTGCACGAGCGACTTCTCGACCTCGTACACCGACTCGACCTCGACGCGACCCGATTCCATGTCCTCGGCCGCCGCGTCGACCGCATTGGTGACCACGTTCAGCACGGCCCGATGCACGCCTTCGGGGTCGAAGACCATCTCGGGCATCGGCTCGCCCGGCGTCCAGGTCAGCTCGACCCCAAGCTCCTCGGCTCGAGACTTCATCAACTCGATCACGTCGCCGACCACTTGATTGATGTTGGCGGTGGTCAGGTCGGGCTCGCGTTCCTTGCTGAAGGTGAGCATGTCCATGACCAGGGTCGAGATCTTCTGCTGGTTCTTTTCGACGATTTTCCAACCCTTGCCGACCACCGCCTCGTCGTGTTCGGAGAGCCCCAATTCGATCAGGTAGCTGCCGCCGCGGATCCCCTGCAGGATGTTTTTGATATGGTGCGAGAGCGTGGCGATGGTCTGCCCGATGGCGGCCAATCGCTCGGCCTGAACCATGGCGGAGTAGTATCGCGTATCTTCGACCGCCAAGGCCGCCTGATGGGCGATCGCGATCATCAGTTTCAGGTGATCTTCGGTGAACTTATTGGCCCCGCCGCTTTGGATGATGTCGGCGGCCGAGGTGTGGGTGTCGATATAGATCACGCCCACCACGTCGTACCGGCCTTGCATCGGCACGCAAATGGCCTCGCGGACGCCCATTTGCACGATACTGGCCCCCGGCTTCCAACGCTCATCCTGTCGGGCGTCGCTGGTCAACACGCCTTCGTTGCGACCGGTAACGTAGTCGAGAATCGTTTTGCTGATGGTGATCTTTTCGTCGGATCGGATGTTGTCCCTCGTACGGCGAACCTTCGGTTGAAGCGACTGCCCCACCGGATCCAGCAACATCACACAACCGCGATCCGCCTCGACCCACTCGAAAATCAACTCCATGATCCGTTGCAGGAGCAGGTCGATATCCAGCGTATGGCTCACCGCCAGGGCCGTGCGATACATGACCTGCAAGTTGCTACGCGCCCGAGCGAGCCAGGCGTTTTCGGAGAACGCGGCGTCTCCCTCGAAGAGCCGGCTGCCTTCCTCTTGGGTCACGCAGTGGATGATCTGCGACTCGTCGCCGGCCTGCTGCGACGTGGCAATACTGATCGTTTTCGCAAGGTCCTCTTCCGATTCCTCGGAAGGGCCCGTATAGAGCATCAGCGTCCGGCCCACCTGGATCTGATCGCCGCTGGCCAGCACATGGCGGCGAACTGCCTGCCCGTTCACGTAAGTGCCGTTGGAACTGTTCAGAACCGAAATGACAAAGTCGTTTTCGGTTTGTCGAATTTCTGAGTTATGACGCGAAAATTCCGATTTCTTGGTCGACATC
>CAYYOX010000217.1:5755-10164 GCA_964473065.1 uncultured Planctomycetaceae bacterium
CGGCTGCCGGTAAAAGGCGCCTTAAGGGCGGTTCGCATCCAGTTTCCCGTCGATGCTACGAATCAAAGGGCCGCAATGATAGGGCTGCGGAACAATTTCCCCCGCCGGGGGCCGTCCTTCTTGCCGCATACTGCCTAGAATGACCAAGGGCGTATGGTCTGTGAGGGAATGTTGGGCAAACCGATCCGAAACGTCGGCCGATGGCAAGTCGTCCAGCTCCGGATCGACCACAATCAGGTCGGGGTGATGCTGTTGGGCCATTTCCAGGCCGGAATCGGCACGACGGGCCCAAAGCGTCTTCAGCCCGCGATGCTCCAGGGCCGTTTGAAGTACTTGGCCGTTCTCTTCCGAACGATCGACAATCAACACGCTCCGTTGGCCGTCCACGTGTAACCCTCCATGGCATTTTTCGGCCGAACTTCCTTGTCCGACCGCCCGTGTTCCGTACCCTAAGCCGATTCGACCCGAGCGAAGGGGCCGAAGAATAACGTCAGATCCCCGCCGTGTCAAAGTGAATTCCGACTTGACGCCGTGGGCGCGGTGGAAAACAATGGTAGAGGCCGTTAAGTTGCCGTGGATACCCCGGGCTCGCGCACTTACGCATCGCCCCTAACTTGCCCTGCTTGAAAGAACTATGAAGAACTCCTCCTCAAAGCATTACCCGACTCGTGCTGGTCAAAACGGCCGCTTGCTTGGTGCATTACTGCTTGTCGCCGTGGCATGGGCTGCGGTGGTGGGTCCACTTTCTGCGGAAGAGGAGGCCGCGGCCATCGAGCGGCGGATTGCTCATTCGGCCAAGTATCTGGCGTCTGACGAGCTTGAAGGCCGAGGGCTGGGGACCAAGGGCATCGATCTGGCGGCCGACTTCATTGCCGGGCAGTTTCACGAAGCGGGCCTTGGCACGGACCTGTTTGACGGGAAACCGCTGCAGACCTTCGAAATCACCACCTCCGCCCAACTCGGCGAGGAGAATAGTGCGGCGCTCTTGGGGCCGGCAGACGAGAACCCTCAGCAGCCCGAACCGATCACATTGCGGTTCCTGAAGGATTACTCCCCCATGTCGGCCAGCGGGAGCGGCCAGTTCGACTTGCCGCTTGTCTTTGCCGGCTACGGGATCACCGGCAAGGAGGAAGGATACGACGACTACGCCCAGATCGACGTGACCGGCCAGGCCGTGATCATACTGCGACGCGAGCCGCAGCAGGACAACCCGCATAGCGCTTTCAATGGCACGGAAGTTTCGACGCACGCCTTCTTCCGTCGCAAGATCTCCAACGCCTACGAACACGGGGCCGCGGGCATTGTGTTTTGTACCGACGAGCACGACATCCGTAAGAACGTCGACGAGTTGGCCGAGAAATGGCGACAGGCCTTGGGCCAAGTGAGCGAGGCCTACGGCAAGCTGGGCGAGCTCAAAGATCTGCCGCCGACGGATTTGCAGGCTCGGCACAAGGAGATCGACGTATTGACCTCGGCCGTGCAAACGCTGAGCGAGCAACTGCGCGGGCAGTTCGATCCGGTGCTTCCGTTCCGCTCGGCCGATAGCGGTGAATCGACCCGCGATTTTCCGATCATCCATTGCCGGCGAGAGCCGTTGGATCGGGCGATTGCCGCGGCATGGGGAACCAGTCTCGCGGAGTTGGAAGCGAAGATCGACGTTGGCCCGACGCCCCATAGCCGTCGCTTGGACGGATGGCGGATTGCCGGGAAGATCGATGTCGCTCGCAAGCAAACGGTCGCCAAGAACGTCGTCGGGCTGCTGCGCGGCGAAGGTCCTTTGGCGTCCGAGGCCGTGGTGGTGGGGGCGCATTACGATCACTTGGGATTCGGCGGGCATGGCTCGCTGCATGCCGGGCAGAAGGTGATTCACAACGGGGCGGACGACAACGCCTCGGGCGTGGCCGCCTTGATCGAGATCGCACGCCAGTTGGCCGCGCGTCCCCAGCGCTTGCGACGCAGCGTGGTCTTCGTGGCCTTTACGGGCGAAGAGCGAGGCCTGCTTGGCAGCAGCCACTACGTAAACCATCCGGTGATTCCGCTCGAAAAGACCGTGGCCATGCTCAACATGGATATGGTCGGCCGATTGCGCGAGGAGCGAGTGATTCTTGTCGGCACGGAGACGGCGCCCGAGTTCGGGCCGATCTTGGATCGCGTGAACGGGCCGCTCGGATTGAATCTGATTCGCAAGCCGGGCGGTTTCAGCCCCAGCGATCAGACGGTCTTTTACACCAAGAAGATCCCGGTGCTGTATTTTTTCACCGGCACGCACGAGCACTACCACAAGCCGACCGACGATTTCGAAAGACTCAACATCCCCGGCATACGTCGCGTGGCCCGGCTGGTGGGCGATGCGATCGTCGAGCTGGCCAACGCCGACGGTCGGCCGCAGTACGTTGCCCTGGAGATGCCCGAGCGCAGCCAGCGCGGCACACGGCCCTACTTCGGCAGCATCCCCGATTTCGGACGCGAAGAGCCCGGCTACGCCCTGAGCGGCGTAACCAAAGGCGGCCCGGCCGAGAAGGCCGGTCTGAAAGGCGGCGACATCATCGTCCAACTCGGCGAGAGCAAGATCGCCAACCTAGAAGATTTCGACAGCGCGCTGCGGAAGCACAAAGCCGCAGAGACCGTACCGGTCGTCGTGTCGCGAGACGGCCAGCAGCAAACGTTCGAGATCACCCTCGAGCCACCCCGCTAAACGTCGGTGGCTAGCACGCTTCGTATGAAGTTCTCGGCATCGGCCTGAATGCCCGGGCTTTGGCTCTCGCGCGGGCCGGCTACGTTGAGTGTTTCGACGCCGTTGTCCTGTAACCAGCCGGCGACTTTCGATGGCGACGCGGGTTCATCCAAGTCGACGACCAGGTACGCTTTCTCGTGTTGCTCGGCAAGTCGGCGGGTCAACTCGGTGCCGCCTTGCGGCGTGTCGCGGCAGAGGATCAACGTGGCGTCGCTGTCCAGGACATTTCTCTCTGTCCGCACCACATACCGGCCCGAATCGGTCTCGGCCAGTTCATAGCAGTCCGGAATCCGCCCGTCTTCCGCTAGCCGACCTCGCGGGCACCATCCGCCGTGCGGGATCCCCACGGCCATGGCCGCGTCCAACGCGCCACGATCGACGCCCGTTTGTCCACCGCTGACGATCTTCATAGATGCATGACCGGGCTGCTACCGCTGGTAGTAGGTCGAATCGGATTCCGGATTCCGCGTGATGGGATCCTGAGATGCCTCTTCGGGCAGGGCCAATTTCATCCCCGGCGCGAGGAAATCGCAATCCTCGCCCAGCATCTCCAGGTTCAACTCGTAGATTTCGGCCCAGCGCGAGGCCTTTCCGAGTTCGAATCGCGCGATGTCGAACAGCGTGTCGCCCTCTTCGACCGTATAAGTCCGGCCGCTATGATAGGAAGTCGAAGCGCCCAGCACCGACGCGCGACCGCGAGCCGCTTGCCGACGACTCGCCTTCGGACACAAGCCGGGATACGTGCGTTCCAATGCTTCGACCTTGGGCGTCGAGAGCACGTCGCCTACCTGCAGCCGGTCTTCCTTGGGAAACTCCTTGAGGTTGTGTTCGGCCAAGGCCTTGAAATAGCCACCCGTCCCGTAGAGCTTCTTGGAGATCACCCAATAGCTGTCGTTCGGCTGAACTTTGTATTGGCCATCGTTGCCCGAAAGCGATCCGGCGCCGTATGGCGACGGGCCTGAAGAATACGGGTTGGAAGAGTAACTGCCGGTCGACCCGGGGGTGCTGGTCGTTCGGGCCTGCGTCGAGTAGTTGGATCGATAGCCGCCTTGGTAGGGCGAAGTTTGGCCCGAATCGGCGTATTGAGAATCGCCCGGCGGGCTGAGGACATTGACCGTACCTCGTTGCGAGGGCGAATCGTAGCCGCCGCGGCCGGAAGTTGATTCCTGGTTTTGCTGATAAGGATCGTCGTTTTGGGCCATGTCCCAATTTGACGTGCCGTCCGATTCGTATGGTTGCTCGGTCGCGGAATCGTCCTGCGCGTTAGACCAACTATTCACCGATGGCAGCAGGGCTCCGCCCGCGGCTTGGGTCGGATCGGAATCCGTCGTGTCATCCGACTCATAGCTGCTGGAAGGCGACCCCCAGCCTGTCATGGCGGGCGGCGTCGACATCGTGTTCGACTCGCCTTGCGCCAAGACGGTCGCCTGGCTGGCGGTCGTCGAAGGCCCCTCTTTCTGGGAAGCCTTGGATTCGTCCTTCTTCTGCTTGGCCGAGGCTTCCGCATCATCCGACGGCTTCCACAAGCTTTGCGCCAGAACGACGCCAAACACGATCAACAGCCCCACAATGAAAACTACACCGATTTTTGCTCCCTACCCCATAAGCTTAGCCCCCTTGCTCACGTACTAAGTAATCGTTTCACAATCAGACACATAAGCTCATCTCCTGTAGG
>CAYYOX010000218.1:0-2489 GCA_964473065.1 uncultured Planctomycetaceae bacterium
GGCCCGATCGACCACGCGTTTGGTGATTTCGATATTCTTGGCCAAATCCTCGTGCGAGGCGTCGATCATCACCGAGCTGTAGAACCCGCTCTCGATGCAGTCGTAGCAAGCGTCCTCGGTGCCGTGGTCCAGGTGGACCGCGAAAACGACCTCGGGAAAGACCTCGTCGGCCGCCCGGATCATGGCTTCGAGGAACCGCTTGTCGCTATAGCCCCGGGCCCCGCGCGAGATTTGCAGGATGAACGGGGCACTGGTGGCCGAGTCGATCGGGTCGTCGTTGGATTTCGTTTTGCCCAGGTTCCCTCGGAACAGGCCGACCGTCTGTTCCAGGTTGTTGATGTTGTAGGCCCCCACGGCATAGCTGCCGTAGGCGTGTTTGAACAGGTCTTTCGTCGTAACGATCATCGGTTTTTGCCTCTCCATGACCCGACGCGAGCCGGGCCAATCTTTCTGTCAGGGTATACTTCAAGCCACAATTGGCACTCTAGCAACCGCTCAATTCTAGCTTGACGGGCAGCGACCCGCCAGGAGTTATCTCGGGCTGCATCGCATACCTCGCACGAGTGGCTAAGTCATCTTGTTTTGCTCCCAGGTTTACATTGCCGCAAATGGGCCGGCACGTTACAATCGGGCCAACTTTTTCTCTACCGACCGATCTGAAGTCAAGGATGACAAAACGATGGGCATGGAATCTGCCGCGACGCCCCTGTCGCAGAGTCCTTTGGAACAACTTCGCCTGGCTCGGCAGATCATTCTGCAAGAGAGCCGCTCCTTGGCCAAATTGGCCAAGCAGCTTGGCGGCGAATTCTCTCGTTCCGTGCAGTTGCTTTACGGATGCCGCGGGAGCGTGATTGTCTCGGGCATGGGCAAGGCCGGGCTGGTGGGCCAGAAGATCATGGCCACGCTGGCCTCGACCGGCACGCGAAGCCACTGCTTGCACCCGGCCGAGGCGCTGCACGGCGACTTGGGGCGGATCCACCGCGACGATGTGCTGCTGATCCTCTCCCAAAGCGGCGAGACGGAAGAGGTCACCCGTCTGCTGCCCTCGCTGGCCGAGTTGGGCGTGCCCATCATCGCGATCACTCGAAGCACCGAAAGCACCCTAGGCCAGGCGGCCACGGTCGTGCTGCCACTCGGATCGATCGAAGAAGCCTGCTCCTTGGGCTTGGCTCCCAGCACCAGCACCACGGCCATGCTGGCCCTGGGCGATGCCTTGGCACTGGTCGCCAGCCGGATGCGAAACTTCGGCCGCGAGGACTTTGCCCGATTCCATCCCGCCGGAAGTTTGGGCCAGAAGCTCAGCAAGGTGGATCATCACATGCGGCCACTCGAGCAATGTCGCGTTGCCCGGGAAGATCAGACCGTGCGTCAGGTCCTGGTCGCCGTGAGCGTGCCGGGACGACGAACCGGGGCGACGATGCTGGTCGATGCGGCCGGGAAACTCTCGGGAATCTTCACCGACAGCGACCTTGCCCGGCTCTTTGAACTCCGCCGCGACGCAGACCTCGACGCGAAGGTTGCCGAGGTCATGACGCGCAACCCGATGAATATTCGCCTTGGCTCGATGATGAGCGAGGCCGTGGAACTGATAGCCCAACGCAAGATCAGCGAACTGCCGGTCGTCGACCTCAAGGGCCACCCGGTCGGTCTGATCGACATCACCGACGTGGTAAGTCTGCTGCCCAAAGACAGCGAGCTTCCCGAAGACGCGGCCAATTCGCCGACCGTACCCATGCCACACCTGGTTTTCCATGAACCCCAACCACATGTGGAAACGTAAGGGAATAGAAGATTGTAAATTCAACCTCCCCTCTCCCAAAGGTAGAGGGGACCGATTTGCAATCCCCGACCTAACCGTTAGACTTTGCCATGACTCTGACCCAGCGCTGCGAAGCGATCGAATTGATTCTCTCCGACGTCGACGGCGTGTTGACCGACGGGCGTTTGGTGCTGGACAACGAGGGTGTCGAGACCAAGCAGTTCCATCTTCGCGACGGGATGGGGATCCGGCTATGGCGCGAGTCGGGACGGCCGTTCGGGTTGATTACTTTGCGAGATTCCCGCATTGTCGAGCTCCGCGCGGCCGAGTTGGGGATCGAAATCGTCATACAAAGCGCGGGCAACAAGCTGGCGGCGCTAGACAAGATCCTGGGCGAGTTGGACTTGCCGCGCGAGAAGGTGTGCTACCTCGGCGACGACCTGCCCGATCTGTCGGTCGTGCAGTCCGTAGGGCTGGGAGTGGCCGTAGCCGACGCTTGCGAGGAACTCCGTCAGGCCGCCGATTACGTCACCAAGACCCCGGGCGGCTTAGGCGCCGTTCGCGAAACGATCGAACTGATCCTCAAGAACCAAAACCGTTGGGAAGACGTAATCAAACCCTATCAAGTAGGTCAGGGCTCGCCCTGACGAGTGCCTAAACAGCATTTCGTGATTTGGAGAATTCCCGTAGGGTGGGTCGAGCAGCGAAGACCCACGCTTAGAATGACGAA
>CAYYOX010000218.1:2589-10123 GCA_964473065.1 uncultured Planctomycetaceae bacterium
GAATGACGAATGACGAAAGGGAAGGGTATGTATTAGTTATTCGTCATTCGGATTTCGTCATTTGGATTTCCCCGCGTGGGTCTTCGCTGCTCGACCCACCCTACATATTTCCAAGTATTCCGCAAGAATCGATCCAGCCAAACCATCATGCCACGAGTCATCCGAACTGCCGTCAGCTTCGTGGTCGTGCTTGTGGCCTATTGGGTCTATGCGCTGGCAGTCGTGCCGTGGATCGAACCGTCGGCCACGCTGGCCGACTCGGGGCCGATCACCGACCGCCAGCGTGCCGCGGGAAAGAACTTGGCCGATAACCGGCTGGGTCCCTACAAGCACCTCTTTCCGCCCGGGGCCTGGCAACGCAAGAGTCCCAAGATCCTCGACAGCGATCGGGTGAAGCTGTTGATGCAGGACTATCGAACCTTGGATGACGGCCGAATGGAGATCATCCCTTGCACCTTGATCTTCACGCCCAAGAAGACTAACGCCGAGCCGGGATCCGCCGATCCGCCACCGATCGTCCTGGACGCTCCCGAGGGGGCAATTCTGCAGTTCGACGGACCGTTCGACTTGAAAAGGATCAAGATCGGCCGTCTGACGGGAGGAGACCTCAAAGGACGCGTCACGATCCGCGGCGAGGGAAACCAGCCGGGACCGGAAGACAATCTGCTGATCATAACTCGCGACGTCCACCTGACCGAGCAAACCATTACCACGCCGCACGCGGTCGATTTTCGTTGGGGGCCAAACTACGGCCGGGGACGCCAATTGCGAATCAAGTTGCTGACCGACGACGACTCCGAAGCGACCAACGCCCGTGGCCCCAAGGTTACAGGAATCGAGTCGGTCGAACTGGCCCACATCGAACGCTTGCACTTGGAACTTGGGCAGTCCAAGGCATCGGACCGTGCTGAAAAGAAAGACGCGAAGGAGCCGTCACTGCTGCAATCCTCGTCGGCTCTGCCGGTTGAGATAACCTGCCGCGGTCCGTTTCGGTTCAACGCGATCAAGAAGACGGCCACTTTCGAAGATCAAGTCAACGTTCTGCGGGTCCATCCCGACGGGCCGAGCGACCAGTTGAATTGCGAATTGCTTTCGGTCTTCTTCGTCGAGCGGCCCCAGTCTTCACTCGAAGGGGTGGAAGAATCTAAGGGCAAGAGCAAGAAAAAGTCGGCCGGCTCGTTAGACCTTGTGGCGCAGCGGATCGAAGCCCGCGGACATCCGGTAATCCTCAACGCACCCAGCAAGCAGTTGGAAGCCCGAGGGGAGCGTTTGGAATACGATCTCTTGACCGGCCGCATCGTGCTGGAGGACCCTCGGGAGGTTATGCTCAAACACGAGGCCAGCGAAATCCGCGCCCGCAATCTTCAATACGAATCGGCCGGGCCGGGACGCTTGGGTCAGATCGTCGCGGACGGCCCGGGTTGGCTTCGCGGGCAAATGGCCGAGCGGCCGGGTGAGCAGCTCGAAGCACGCTGGGGCCGACAACTGAGCGTTCGGCCGGACAAGGAGCGACCGGACGAGGGAAATCATGTCATCTCGCTAACCGGCGGCGCCATGCTCAGCTTCCGCGCCATCGGCGGGCTCGAAGCGGAAGAGATCCACTTCTGGCTCACGGAAACTCCGCCACAAGACCCCTCGCAACAAGCCGAGTTACAACCCGACCGAATGCTCGCCCGTAATGACGTCCGGGTTCGTTCCCCCGAGTTCTCCGCGGCGGTCGAGCAGATGGAAATCTGGTTCGAGAACTTACCGCCGGCCCAAGGCAGCGACTGGAAAGCGGAAGGCGGAAAGCCGAAAGCGGAACCCACAGCTCAAACCCCCGGGCAGCCTGCACAGCCTGGGCAGCCAGCTCCGTCGACGGTCCCTCTCCCCAACGAGCCGCCTGCTGCCCCGCGACGGCACTTCGACGTTGTGGGCCGCCTGTTGCAAGCAAGGCTCGTGTTGCGAGACGAGGAAGATCCCGAGCTGTCCGAGTTGACGATCGAGGAGGGAGTGCGTTTCGTCGAGACACAAACGGCCAAGGCGGGCGAGCGACCGATGGTAATTACAGGCGATCGGCTACACGCGGTCGACGCCGGCCAACCCCATGCGACCGTAACCGTCACCGGACGACCGGCCCATTTCGAGGCCCGAGGGTTGGCTCTGGAAGGATCCAACTTGAATCTCAACCGCGGCACCAACCGGCTCTGGATCGACGGGCCCGGGCAAATGCTCGTGCCGATCGACAAAGACCTGCAAGGCCAACCGCTACCCCAGCCGGGCGTGATGAAGGTCCGCTGGCAAGAGCGGATGACCTTCGACGGTCGAACCGCCCGATTCGAAGAACGGGTCACCGCGACCGGAACGCAACAACTCCTGCGAACCGAAACCCTAGAGATCCATTTCCGCCGGCCGATCAGTTTCTCCAGTGATCAGGTCGAAAGCGAACCGGAAGTCGAACAGCTCCTGTGCCGCGGCGGCGTGTTCATGGAAAATACCGCGATGGACGAAACAGGGCAAAAGTCACACGATACCATGGAGGTCCTTGACCTGGCCATCAACCTGATCAGCGGCGCGATGACGGCCGGCGGTCCCGGTTGGCTTTGCAGCGTGCATCGTGCCACCAACGAAATGACTGGCGAGATGTCGGGAGAAATGGCCGGCGCCGATTCGCAAGGGTTACCCGATTCGTCCGAGTTACGCTGTCTGCAAGTTCACTTCCAAGGTTCGATTACCGGCAACATACGGCAACGCGAGATGACTTTCCACGATCGGGTCCGATTGGCCTATGCCCCGGCTGACTCGTGGAATACGACGCTCGACCTCGACGACATCGAATCGCTGGGCCCCGAAGGTATGCTGATGTCGTGCGAGCGATTGACCGTGTCCCAGATGTCGGATCCGCCCGATACTTGGTGGGAACTCGAGGCCGCCGAGAACGTCGTGGCGGAAGGCCAGCCGGAGAGCGGCACGTATTCCGTCCAAGCCGCGCGGGTGACCTACGATCAGAGAAAGGACCTGATGGTTCTCGAAGGGGACGGGCGCAGCGACGCCACGCTCTCTCGTCAACAGCAGATCGGCGGGCCACGAACCGAGGCTGCTGCGCGGAAAATCTTCTATTCGCCCGAGACGGGACGCTTGAGAACGGAAGGCGTTCGGTCCGGCAAGTTCGAAGGGCTGCCGCCGGGCTCGGACCGCTGATCCACGGAGTATCCCGCGCCACGACGATTTCCTTAGGACGCAAAACCTCGTAACACGGCCCATGACCGATCCGCAACTGGAAATCGCCAAACAGCGAATGCTGCGCGTGCACTTGAAGCAACGCGGCATTGTCGATCGCCGTGTGCTGGCCGCCATGGCCAAGGCGCCGCGAGAACGGTTCGTCGATCCGGAAATGCGTAGCGAGGCCTACGCGGATCGCGCATTGCCCATCGGTTGCCAGCAGACCATCAGCCAGCCCTACATCGTGGCCCTAATGACCCAGGCCCTGGAACTTGCCGGCGAAGAAACGGTCCTGGAAATCGGCACCGGCAGCGGCTACCAGACGGCCGTATTGGCCGAGTTGGTTCGGGAAGTGGTCACCATCGAACGCCACGCCGAGCTCTCCGAGCGGGCCATGCAAACGCTCGAAGCACTCGGCCACGACAATATCAGGCCCCTCATCGGCGACGGCACCCAGGGCTGTGCAGAGCGGGCGCCCTTCGATCGAATCATCGTCACGGCCGCCGCATCCACCTGCCCGCCGAAGTTGTTCGAGCAGTTATCCGAAGACGGCATCCTAGTCATCCCCACCGGCGCCCGCGACTACCAAACGCTCCAAGCCATCCGAAAGACCAACGGCCAGCCAGGCAGCCGGAACCTCTCTCCGTGCCGCTTTGTACCTCTAATAGGGGGACGTGAAGATCAATAGCCTAAACGATTTCCAAGTTCCCCAGCCAAGCCATTGACGCCCACCACGAAGCAACTAGAATAAACGATTCGCCATTCGGGGCGTAGCTCAGCCTGGACAGAGCGCTGCGTTCGGGACGCAGAGGCCGAAGGTTCAAATCCTTTCGCCCCGACTACTTAAAGCCTTACAGGGCAATAACTTACGGCAAGCAGAATTAGACCCTTTCAAGCCCCTTTGCTGCTAGCCCCCTTCTCAGACCCCTTTCTGCCCTGTTTTGGCCGTGGCACGTCGGAAAAAGATCATGCGAGCTACCCATTTTCTCACAGTCCCGATCCTCTTGCTTGCCTGTGCCGTGCTACGCGGGTGCTACGGTTGGAAACTTTTTCGGCCGGCACGGCCCTAGCTCGCGATACCGTCCGGCGGGTAGTGTCTTGTGAGTGTGTTACTGGCCGTGCTATTCCGTGGGGGGGTGGCCATAGCGTGACTTGACTGGTATTCGTCCGCCTGGTAAAATAAATGAGCAATAGTTGACGCCCGTTTGCTGGGCATGGTAAGGTAGAGTTAATAATGTGAGGCGGAGCATAAAACTGGCCCGCCTGCAAGGGTTTGGCCGATAGCATGGATGGCCAAGACGAGTCGGCTTATGGAGGCAATGGACGGACGGAACCAAAAAGCCGCTATGGTCTGTAGTGGCCTGTTTTTTGCGCTGCAGATGAGATGTAAAGGTCAGTTGACACAAGATGGCTGAGTGACTATTGTTCTGCGGAGGTTTGCAGGTCAGGTCGCTGGGCATATCCTCCGGTCTTCACACAAGAGCATCCGATGGCAACTTTAGATTACTCCCTCCAGCTTGCTGAGAAAGGTGTCGAAGAGTACCAAACTCACGACAGGGCTATGGCGCAGCACAAAGCCATAATGGGCCAGTGTGACGAATGCGAAAAACTTCTGCAACTTGGAATAGATGCTTCCAGATGGCTGAAGCAAGCGGACGAAATGCTCAGGGAAGCCGCCAAACAAGGAATTGACGTTTCTGAAGAATGCGTAGCCTCGCTGGAGTACCTTTGTCGCGGTTGGCTTGAGCCCTGCCCTCACGCCGAAGAGTTAGTTGAACGGCAAAAGGCTGCGGGGTATCCACCTGAGAACTTAGACGCGTTCAGGCAGGCGCGTGAAGAGGTCGAAAAATGGGTCCGGTTCCTGGATATGGATAAGGCTCTTGATGATGCCTGCCAGGGCGTTCCGTTTGATGCAGCCTTCTGGGCGGGCGTGGAAGAAAACACACAGGGCTCTTGATGGCAGGACGCGCGGAGCGCATGATCACCATCCAGCCCCGTGAATTCTCACGAGATTCTCTTTCGCTGGTTCAGGAGTTCAATTGCGGAAGCGAAGAGTGGGCTGAGTTTGCTGCAAGGTGGATCAAAGAAGCGCCTCCGTTTCAAGGGGCCTTGAAGTCCATGGAAAAGCATGGCACACGAGTCTGGCTCTACTTTGCCTGCGTGGATGAACACACTGAGGAGATCCTTGTGGGTTTCTCTGCGTTAGGACTAACGAAATGGTCTATACCAGGGGCGTCAGATCCTAAGCGCACAGTAGGCTTCCTGCCCATGCTCGCCGTAGCTGCGGCGTTTCAGGAAAAGCTCGCTCCAGAGGGCAAGAAGTATTCGCATTTCATCATGGAAGACGTGATGTCTATGGCTTGCAAATCGAATATGTCCGAATTGTGCTTGTATGTGCATCCAGGCAACATACGGGCAATCAATCTCTATAAGCGATTTGGGTTTCGCCAGATTCTGGACGAAGATTGCCATGGCAATCTTCGGATGCACAAACGGATTAGCTAATCGCTTTCCGGTGGAACTGCTCACGTGCGCTGAGTTGAAGACCCGTCTTCCTTAGCGGGCAATCTAAGACGGGCCGGGTTTCACTCGATCACAAACGCCCCACCCCGAGAAGAAAGGCGACACCCGCCTTCACAGCAACGTGGTCGCGTGTTTTGCCTTTTAACTTGTGGCCGGGCGGGTCACAAGTTAGATCACTCCGCTCCCCAAGAATAAAATGGGCGGCCCAACCAAGGAGAAAAAGTTAAGCCTTGGTCGGGCCGGGCTGCCGATCCGCACGACCGGCTGCACATCGGTGACCAACCGATCCCACGCTCCACAAAATAAAGGGCAGCACCCAACGGGGACGGAAAATGCCCGATGGGTGCCGGGCTCAAAACCGGTTCATGTCGGCGAGCGCTCGCGGCGGAGGAAGGTGCCACCCCTATTCTTTTTCGTCATCCTCCACCGCTAGCATTGCGTCCGCGTATTTGAAAGCCGATTCGGCCGCATTTTTCAAGTCCTCAGCGGACGGGACTTTGCCATCTAGCGTGGTAACAAAACTTGACAAACACAGTCCTGCAAAAAATTGGCGGAGTGTTACTTCTGGCATAATGAAAACTCCGTAGTTAGGGAAAAAGGGAAATCACCACGTCATTGTTGGAAGCGGCAAACAATCGTCATCCGAGTCGATTTCGGTTTCCTGTTGCTCCGTCAATCGCGGTCGGGCAACTTCTTTGAAGTTCATCACAGGCAACGGCAAGTAGTCAACATCGCATTCGCTTTCACGATAAGGCGATACCGCGTTCGTTGTGGGAAAAGTTTCTGGCGGAATCAAGAGATCATTTTCCATTGTTTCATCCTCTGAGTTTGAGTTTACGAGAACACCGCAACCATCGGCGATGCTACACGCACCGACTTGATTGGGCAGAATTGCTAGGTGATCAGGCTGGTAGTTTCTAGCTACGAATTTGTAGCGTTTGCCTAGATATGTCGATCCGTTGGGGGCCTCTTCATTGTCCGTGAAAAGCCCCGTGCTCAACTCGATCTGTTTGCCGGCTTCAAGATTCGCAAGCAGTCCGGGTGCGACCCGCTGAAGTTCCGTTACATCGAACCAAGTTTCAGCGGTCAATTTTCCATTCATGCTAGCCCGTTTAACGAACCCGATCTTGACGGCAGCCGAATCGGTTGCAGCCACTTGAATTCCGTTTCGGATCGGGTGGCCAAGCGTCAACGGGACACCTTCCCAAGCTTTTACAGACCGACGGATTTCAGTTTCCGGATAGAGAAGTGGGCCTTTGCTTCCGTCGAGTACACCGGGGACAATGAGCGAAGAGCGGACGACAATAAACTGTTTTCCGTCTATCATTTCGTGGCGAAGTACACCGGCAAAATTTGCGGTTATAATTTCCATGTAATTTCCTTTACGAGGTGGGAATTTCAGCATCGGTTTCCCTAGTGGTCCGTGGTCACACTGCGCCGCACACTGAAGATCATGTTGTAGTTTCCCCAGTACATCTCCGGCAGCCGTACCAGGTCGCCGCGCTTTACGAACATGTCGGCGACGATGCTCAGCCCATGCGCAATGCCGCTGCTGACCACGGGGAGGCTGACTGAGTTCAATCGCTAGTTGATTGGGCATCGGTTACCTCCTATCCTTTCTCCAGACTTTCTTGCAGAAAGCTCTCCGGCGAGATGTAATCGCCATATCGCTCTTGGGCTGCCAGAAGCCGGTCGCGTTGAGCCTGGAGGACATCGAAAAGAACTCGCGGCGCGTCGGGTACGCAGGTTTCGTGGAAGTCCCGCACGCGCATAAGCTTCGTCCGGTTCTCGGGGGCCAGAATGGGCTCCT
>CAYYOX010000219.1:0-10079 GCA_964473065.1 uncultured Planctomycetaceae bacterium
GTTTCGAGACCATCAAACTCAACGCCTTGGCCATCCGCGGCCTAACCGAAGACCAAGTCGTGCCGCTGACGCTCTTCGCCCGAGAGCACGGCCTGCAAGTCCGCTTCATCGAGTTCATGCCCGTCGACGCCGATCGGCAATGGGACAAAACCCAAGTGCTCTCGGCCGACGAGATCCTCAAAATCCTCGCCGAGCAGATCGGGCCACTCGAGCCGGTCCAAGGCAATGGATCGCGAGCCGCAGCCACCGAATACCAATTCCTCGACCATGGCGACCGGATCGGGCTGGTCCGTTCGGTAACCAGCCCATTTTGCAGCCACTGCGGCCGGTTACGCCTAACGGCCGACGGCAAGTTACGCAACTGCCTCTTCTCCGACCAACAGTGGGACATCCGCTCACCGCTCCGCGCCGCCGCCACCGACCAGCAGTTGGCCGAGCTAGCCCACTCGGCCGTCCGCGCCAAGCAACAAATCCGAGGCGCCAACCACGGCCACTTCGCCCAACCCGACCGCACCATGCACCAAATCGGCGGGTGAACAACGGCTTCTGGCCCGCACCCCACCACCGGCTGGTATCGTCCTATATAATCGTGGCGCAGCAAGCCGGCGTCGGCTTCAGCATCGACGCAAACGGGTAAGACCAGTCCACGGAACAGTTTATGACGATTCTCTGCCGATTCACCGCGATGCCTATTGACTTACATCAATTATTTTGGTAGAATCAGATCGAATTCAATTGACATACATCAATTCTCGGGCCTATAATGTCGATAGAGGACAACGCGAAACACGGGGGCCCGCCAATCTTCGAAAGGAAGTTCGTTGGCCCCGTTAACTGATCCCAATCGACTTGAAGCGTACAAGGACGCACTTCGCAACTGGAGTTTCACCGGATACATCCAGTTCGAGTTGACACAAACGGCGTACGAGTGGGTCAAGCGGGAACTGACCAATATCTCGCTCAAGGAGGTTGGCCGTCTGATGTATGAGCATGTTGAGGCTGGAGGCGAAATCGATGAAGTCCGTGAAACGCGTCCCGAATGGTCCGACGAGTACGAGTTTCACCATGACCTTCGACTCACGATTCAAGATCGCCCCGTCTACATCGAGACTCGCCTCAACTACCGGACTCCAATTGTTCCCGACGATTCAACAATCCTGGTGGTGAATATCCATGCACCCTAAGCAATCAGAGAAGCCGAAACGCCCACGAAGTGCCGAACGGGCATTTCCATGGCGATGTCATCACTGCGGCAAAAAGGAAGTCAGGTTGGCGAAGACGAACTACGCCGCCGAAGTTCGACACGACGGCCGTTTGCACGCGTTCACCATTGCCGGTCTCGAACTTCCGGTATGCCAAGCATGCGGCGAGATGGTCTTCACCGAGAAGGTGGACGCCCAGGTCAACGACGCTCTCCGCGCGCACATAAACCTGCTAACACCCGCTCAGATTCGCGATGCGATCAAACGCGTCGGGATGTCCCAAAAGGATGTGGCGAAGTGCTTGGGTATCGCCGAAGCAACGCTTTCTCGGTGGCTCAGTGAAGTGCAAATCCAATCTCGTTCGATGGACACTCTCTTGCGAATCTTCTTTGGGTTTCCCGAAGTGCGCGTTACGCTTTGCAGCGGTTCTCAAGTCCCCTCGCTTGGACTTTCGGACGTTGCACAAACTAGTTCGCCGCGCCAGCAGAGGATAGAAAGTCAGGAAATCACCACACAATAGACGTTTTGTGCGGGCAGCGTGTTACAATCGCGACACTATGAGCAAACAGAGTCTCTTTTCGGGACTCCTACGGACCGCGCAGCAGGCCTCGTGTTGTTGAATCCGGCGCGCCCCGGGCAGTGGACTGTGTGCCGCGGCCACCGTGCCGTCCGCGCCAAGCAACAAATCCGAGGCGCCAACCACGGCCACTTCGCCCAACCCGACCGCACCATGCACCAAATCGGCGGCTGAACTGTAGTTCTCACGCGGCTTCTCGCGTGGAGTTCGGCAGGGCGGTTGGTACGTCAGAGTAGCATTTGCTCGCATTTGCCTATCTTTCCGATCCCCCCTAATCCCCGGGTCTCCAGTGGGGACGGGTCGATCTGTCGCCAGATTTGGTAACTTGGTAGGATAATCGGTGGACCGGAAAGGAACGTCGCCATCGCCTCGCCCAAACGTCTCACTACCGCCGAGTTGGAACCCCACTTGAGAGGGTGCGGGTATGCGCGAGATCTTTTACGTTCTCAAGTTCGATTTGGTGCGCAGCAAGTCGTGGGATTACTGGGTTTTGCGCGACTTCCGGCGGACACGCGGACGGCGTGTGTTCTCGTGGCCGAAATCTCAGATGACTCGGAAGAGACCATAGCTGGTTTCCGCGCGCTCGGCGCGCCAATTGTCCTGGCCTGTTATCGGGACACGCTTCAATGGTGGCGACAGTCCGCGGGCCGGCCACAGCTTGTCGAGTCTATTCCTTCCGCAAACATCGACTCCTTCTTCAAGCAACATGAGGACGAATTCGCGCCCGACGCCGTATACCGTGCTAAGACATGGGGGCGTTTTGATAGACAGTACCAACTCACGTTCGTGGATATCGGGCTAATGCCCGTCGTCGAAAGGGAAACGGGCGAAGCCCTTGGGAGACTAATCGAACGGAAGGTCTCCTCGCTGACAACCGCGATGCAATGGAAGAATGTCAGCGCCAAGCAAGGTCAGTGGTTGCTGCAGTCGGTGTTCTGGCTGGTTGCGGCAAAGATCCTTGCTGACAAACGCGTCGCGACATTTGCCGACCTTGACTTGACCAACGTCGAGGCAGCTTTCACTCGGGTGGCGGCTCACTATGGCGCCGATTCACCCGTCAGGATCACCAACAAGAGACAACGTGAAGCATTGCACGCGTGTGCAGCGGACATCGCAAGGTTTAGCGATCTGTCTCACCTGAGCACGGAATCGCTCGCGTATGTTTACGAGAACACTCTGATCTCGAGGAAGACCCGCCGTGACCTTGGCACGCACAGCACACCGCCCTGCTTGATCGATTACGTTGTCGGCAAGCTCGCGGATTGGATCGGCGGCATTCCGGCGAATCGGCGCCACGTCTTCGAACCTGCTTGCGGACATGCGGGATTCTTAGTGTCTGCGCTGAGACTGCTGAGCGAATTGCGGATGGAAGCGAGTGCCCATGAGACGCCGAGACGGCGACACGAGTATTTGCAGCGGCGTTTGCACGGTTGCGAAATCGACGCGTTCGCGCTGGAGATTGCCCGTCTATCGCTGACCTTGGCGGACATTCCCAATCCCGACGGCTGGGATTTGCAGCCCGGCGACATGTTCGCGGGCGACATCTTGGAAGAACACTCTCGCGCGGCAATGATTCTGCTCGCCAATCCACCGTTTGAGGATTTCACGCCGAAGGAGAAAGGGGAGTATGGCAAGCGAGGCGTTTCCCCGCAATTGCAGAACAAGACTGCGGAAATGCTGATCCGAACATTGCCTCACCTACCGACAGGCGCCGTGTTTGGCGTCGTGGTCCCCCAAGGGTTGCTGCACAGCGCAAATGCCGCTCCACTTCGGCAAGTTATCACCGGCGGTTTTGAAATCAGCGAAATCTGTCTGTTTGCGGATAAGATGTTTCAAAAATCGGACGTGGAGTCGGCCGTCTTGCTGGGGAAAAAAGTCGCCAAGAGGCCTCACAAGAAACACACACTCAGCTATCGCCGAGTTCGAGAGGCGGACATCGGCGAGTTCAAGCAGACTTATGCGGTCTCTTCCCGATGCCGAGTTGAACAACAGCGTTTTGCCGCGGGGGACGGCTACGACATGCGTGTCCCCGAGTTGGAGGAGATCTGGGCGTGGTGCGAGAATTATCCACGGTTCGCGGATGTTGCACAGATTGGGAAAGGGCTGGAATATGTGGGCAAGGACAAGCTGCCTCCGGGAGCGGTCACCTTTTCAAGCCAACGATTCAAAGGGGCAGTCCCTGGTTTCGTAATGTTCAAGCAGCACATCCAACTCCAACTCCACGGATTGCCAAATCGAGTCTGGATGAGCCTTGATCAGGATGTCATCCGGCGGCCGGGAACCGGTGCCACGACCGCCGTTCCTCAAGTCCTGTGGAACTATGCACCGGTCAACCGTGGTCCGTGGCGGTTGAAAGGTCTGTTGGACGAGTCCGGGCACGCCGTGACCAGCCGATTTCTCACCGTGCGACCGTTGAACTCAGCGATCCCACTTGACTTCTACTGGGCCTTGTGTAACTCGCCCGTTGCCAATGCGTTTGCGTACACACACTCGATGAAACGCGCAAGTCTGACGGGAAGAATGCGCCAGATGCCGATCCCGCATTTCGCGGAAGCAGGCATCGACCCGGTGGCCCAGGCTGCAAGAGCATACTTGAGGGCCGTTACCGGCGATCCGCATTCGTTGCTTGTGCAGCAACGGGATCCAGATTATTTGCGCCGTCTGCTTCTGCAAGTCGATGCCGAGGTCCTGCGGCTTTATGATTTGCCGCCGCGGCTGGAGCGTGAGTTGCTTGACCTCTTTGCCGGCTCGCCGCGACCAGGCGTGCCTTTCGAGTTTGACCGATACTACCCGCCGGATTTCGAGCCCTGCTTTCCGCTTCACGAGTACCTTTCCGATTCCTTCCAACAATCAACAGCCGGGGCCCTGCGCAAACGCCATCAGGATGTTGTGTCCTCAGATATCTCGGCGGCGATGCAGGCGGCGGTCGAAGCGTTCCAGGAGTAATCTACATTGCGGGGCTATCTGCTCGCCACCAACATCACTTCGCAGTGGTTCAAACCGGGAACGGCGGAGAACCGCGAGGTCGTCGCTCATATCGCCGGCCTGGACGACGGAACTCCATTGCGAGTTTCTGCAATCACGTTTGGGGAGATTGAGTACGGACATCGTGTTGTTTCAACGGCTGATTCGTTGAAACAAGCCCAGTTCAACCACTTCGTCCAAACACAGCTCCCCGACGTCCTGGATGTTCGCAAAACCACGCGCATTTACTACGGCCAGATTCGTGCGCGACTTTTCGAGAAGTACGCTCCTCGACGTGGCCGAAAAGCGTTGCGCCCTGAACAGCTCGTCGATCCTGCCACCGGGAAAACGCTAGGCATCCAGGAGAACGACATCTGGATCGCTGCCCAGGCGGTCGAATACAATCTGGTACTGGTGACAAACGACAGGATGACACACCTCAGCGAAGTGGTGGGTGATATCCTCGACATTGAAAACTGGGTAGCGTAACATAGTTCGGTGCCGCTGGACACGAAAAAAGCCGCGACCGGGTGGTCGCGGCTTGGTATGGGGCGCGACCGACGGTCGCGGCTTTATCGTTATAGCACCTTCGTGATGCCGGGCATGGCGATCGCGTATTGGCCGTTGGCGTCCGGTTTGACCGGCGGCTCGGAATCCATCGTCAGATCGTCCAGCCCGGGGGCCAACTCGAGGTTCGAGGCCATGGCCTGTTCCCAGGTAATCTCCTTGCCCGACTCGGCGGCCATGCGCCCCAGGATGCCGGTCATGGCGGCATAGGCGCAACGCTCGGTCTCGTTATAAGGCGCGTCCTCGCGGATCGCCGCAAACAGCAGGTCGTGCTCCACCTGGTAGTGGTTGCAACCCGGGCCCTTGTACTTCCAGGTTACGTTATCCGGCGTTTGAACGTAGCCCTTGAACAAACGCGGACTGGACTGTCCTTCGCCGAGAATGGCCGAGCCCTTGGTGCCGTGGATCACGTCGCCGAAGAAGCCCCAGGTATTGTTCAGGTGCCGACCTTGGGCAAACATTCGGGTGCCGTCGGGGAACGTGTATTCTACGGCGTAGTGGTCGAACAGTTGATCGGCCGCCGTGCGGACCTGGCGTCCGCCTTGACCTTGGGCCGAGACGGGCCAGGCGTCCTTGACCCAGCAGCAGACATCCAGGTTGTGGATCAGCCAATCCAGCAGGAAGCTGCCGTTGACCCATGTGTAACACGAGTAGTTGCGAATCTGATTGGCCAGATCGCTCATGCCTTCCGACTTCGGCGTGAAACCGACCGGCCCATGCTCGCGGTAGGCCCAACAGGTGATCACATCGCCGATGGCCCCGCCGTGGATCTGCTCGACGATATCTTCCAGCGGCTTGTAGTGGCGCGACATCAGCCCGCCGGCGATCTTGAGGTTCTTCGCTTCCGCTGCCTTGCCCGCCGCGAGTACGCGGCGGATGCCGGGCCCGTCGACGGCGAACGACTTCTCCATGAAGACGTTGCAGCCTTTTTCGACGGCATACTCGAGGTGGATGGGCCGAAACGCGGGCGGCGTGGCCAACACGACGACTCCGCCCGGCGAAACCAGATCGATGGCCTTCTTGAATCCGTCCGTTCCAACGAACTGCCGATCCGCGGGCACGTCGACCTGAGCGCCCTTCTGTGTGACCAGGGCTTTCAGGCTCGATTGCAGCCGGTTGTCGAACACGTCGGCCATGGCCACCAACTTCGAGGGACCGGCCGTGCTGAGCGCCTGAGTGGCCGCACCCGTGCCACGACCTCCGCAGCCCACCAGGACCACTTTGATTTCGTTATCCTCGGCCGCATGGGCGCGAGTGGAAATCGCGCCGGCCAGCGCCGCGCCGGCCACTACGCCGGTGGATTGCTTCAGAAAATCACGACGCGATGCGGAAGTCTTGGGAAGGTTGCTCTTAAGGCTCATGGAATCTGGTCCTTTCGATGGAGGGATAGATGTTCGCATGCGGATGGCCGTTTCTTATCGGCGTGCGCCGTGAGAACGGCCATCCATTGCAGGGCAGGCAGAATAACTTGAGTTTACCGTATGGGCAAAATCAAAGCAACCGACTCAGATTGCCGGTAGTGGTACAGTTTGAATCGCGCCAAGAGAAAAATGTCGGAAAACGGGGTTTTTGAGAGAACGGGGCGGAAGCCTACGGTGTCAGAGAAGTCGCCTCTGGCGGTCGCGCGGGTTCTTTTTGGCTTTTGGGGCCTTCTTGAATGTCCGAATGTCTCTCGTGGGTGGCATATCAACGCCTCTGCCATCCAGAAGATCCTCGATTGTTAGTATCTGCAATCGAGGATGTTTTGTGGTTTCGCCGGCCCCCCAGGTTGACTCAAAAAACCCAGCACTCGCCGCCTCTTTCTTCATAGGGCCAGTCGGCGCTTGCATCGTCAATAATGCGCCGATAGATGCGTTTTCTCGTTCGATCACGCCCCTTAGGTCGCGAATATGTGCGGCTCCTGTTTTGCCTGCCTTGACAGAGAAGATGACCTGCTTGGTCTTGCCTCGTTCGGCTTCATCGTGGAAGTACAACCGCCCGTCGATCCCCTTGTCGGCACCCTTCTTCTGTTCTGTCGGTCGTGCGCCAACCAATCCCAGGGCCCACCACTGAAACTGGTAAGGGTCGTCCTTTGCCAGAGTTGCGGCATCGGAGACAGAGACAGGTTCGCCGATTACTTCATACGTCTTCTTGATGTCTTCACCAAACACATTTATCAAACGATGCTTGATTAGGGACGTGGCAAGGCAGGTGACATCTATTCCAATCCATCGTCGCTTTAGTTTTTGTGCAGCAGAAATCGTCGTACCACACCCACAGAATGGATCAAGAACGACATCATTCTCCTCACTACTTGCCTTGATGATTCGCCCTAGTAACGCTTCAGGCTTCTGTGTCGGGTATCCTAGTCGCTCGGCCGCCCTTGACGGTATCGGTGATATGTCAGCCCATATATCCGGTACGGCGGTCCCATCTAGCTCGTCGGCAAACCACTTGAGTCTCGGAGTCCCGCCCTTCTTCTTCGGCCAGTAGATCATTCCGGCATCATCCAACGCATCTAGCCTGTCTTGAACCGTTTTCCCCTCCAGGCCCAGCCTTTCCAATGCGTCTCCCGAAATAGCCCAGTGGCGACCAACATCCGTAGGATTGATATTACGCCATGGCTTTCCGCTCTCGCCGTGCCGAACACCCGATCCGGTGAGGGTGATTGGCTGAAAGCTCCGACCGTCTGTGTCTTCGTACGTGAAATGGTTTTCTATATACTCTTGGTCATGTGGCACCTTCAAGCCTGTCCATCTGTAATCAGGCGACTTGGCATAGAACAGGATTATGTCGTGAATCGGAGCATAGCGGTTTGCCGAACCGTGGGCGTGAGTTCGCTTCCAGCCTACTTCGTTCAACAGGCTGGCAGCTCCAAATATCGCATCCATTAGCATCTTCAGATAGTGACTTGCCGTCGGGTCACAATGCAGATAGATGCTGCCGGTGTTCTTTAGCACCCTCCGCAACTCAATCAACCGCGGTGCCATCATCGACAGGTAGGCCAGCATGTCGTTGTCGCCCAGCGCCTGGCGAAACGCCTGCATGGTTAGAGAAACTTGTCCACCAGATTCTACGACAGATGCGTATGTTCTAGCGGATGTTTCGTCCCATCGCCAGGTATCCTCAAATGCCTGAATCTGTGCCGCGGCCCGGCTGCCGTCCTGCTCACGAAACAACACATTGTAATTCTGATCACTCTTGAACGGCGGATCGAGATAGATCAAATCCACAGACTCAGAGTCGATATGCCGCCGGAGCACGTCCAGATTGTCGCCGTAGTAAAGCGTGTTCATTCAATGCCCTCGTTGTGGTTAGCTACGCAAGGGCGCGACTCTAGGAAAGCACGTGCCCGCTATGCGTGTTATTGGGCGCTATCTTTTTTGCTAAAAGATACATTCTTGGTAGCCACCGTGTTGCATACGGGGGCGTAATTGCTATAATTGCAAAGGATGGACATATCCGATTGCGTTTACTCTGGCCATGGAGATTATTATGGATGTTACCCAAGCAATCATGCAGGAAAAACTCGGGGATCTCCGTCAACAATTAACTGAAGCCGAGGGCGCTATCAAACGGGAGCAAGACCGTATCTCCTGGATCGGTCCAAAAGTCGAACTTCTCGAAGAACTCCTGGCCGAAGCGAGAAACGGGCAGCCTACTGAGGCAGTTGTACCCGACGATGATGATCCGGGGCAAGAGCCCCCGGGCGGCGTAGATCGTTTGCGCCCCTCTGAGGCGGTTGTTCGCCTCCTAAGAAGGGAGCCAGGGTTACGAATTCGGGGCATCCTTGATTCGCTAGAACACGAAGTCGAAAGCACCGCGAAGAACATTAGACATAATATCCGCACGACCGTTTTCAATCTAACCAAGAGGGGTACGCTCATCCGCAACAAGGATGATACATACCGCGTGGCTGAGCCTAAATAAGAGTGACCCCGGCACCCTCTGATCACAAAATCCGGGTGCCGAGGCCATTGTAACCTTCAAAGCCCTATCCAAGGAGGGTGCGCTCAATGTACGGACGCAACCAGTGGGGCTCGCTTTTCATTTTAGCGAGACCGCCACCAAAAACAACCCGGAAAACGGAAACCCCAGGCGGCAGCCGTGTTGTCGGTCTGCCGTCTGGGGCACTTTATACGGAAGGCGGCCCGCGTTGTGGTAGCGCAGCGGGTTTATACCCCGCCGGAGGGACCGGCTTATGCCGGCTGAGTTCGATTCTCCCGCCTTCCGCTATTTCATTGTATCAGATCGGTGGCTTGCCGTGTTGAGCTTTTGACGAATCCAGTCAGAAAGGCTGACTCCGGCCCTCGCCGCAGCGCCCTCTATAGCCTCTTTCTCGTCCGCAGAAAGCCGGACGTAAAGACGCGATTCCCTCCCTTCGCCGGGGGGCTTGATCGGTCTTCCTCGTTTCTTGACCATGCTGCTATTGTACGCACAAAAAAAACTCCGTCAAGTCGTCTTTTCCCTATTGACGGTTCTATTTATTGTGCGTACAATATATACAGAGGTCAGAAAATGAACATACCCACGAAAAAACCCGGAACCGGCTGTAACCGACTCCGGGCTGTGAACCCAGGCTATTCGCCCGAATACACGAATCACATTCGTATTCTACCGCGAATCAGCCGCAGAAGCAAAGGCTGGTTCCATGGCAAACGTACTCCCCAGAGAAAAGCAGATTGCGGTACTTCACCATCTCGTCGAGGGCAATACCCTCCGCTCTACTGCTCGGCTGACGGGCGTGCATCGCACAACGATTATGAAGCTATTGGTCCGGTGTGGCGAGG